>DASXXO010000057.1:0-5658 GCA_036503045.1 Caldimonas sp.
CGAGTCGAACCGGCGCGCCGACACGCGCATCAGCCTGCAGGACGGCCAGCCGATCCTGACCGACTTCTCCAACGACATCAACGCGTCGGTCATGCGCCTGGCGGCCTATACCCAGGATGAATGGAGCCTTTCCGAGCATTGGGGGGCGCACGCGGGGCTGCGCTGGGAGGGCATCCGCACGCGCGGCGCAGTCGAGGAAGGCCGGCCCGAGGCCGTCAACCAGAGCAGCATCTGGACGCCGCTCGTGCACGCGCTGTGGAAGCTCGACCCGAAAGGGCGCGACCAGGTCCGCATCAGCCTGACGCGCAGCTACCGCTCGCCGAGCCTGGCGAACCTGATCGCTCGGCCGAGCGTCAACACGCGCTATCCCGTGCCCGGGCCGAACACGCCGACGCAGCCCGACCGCGCCGGTAATCCCAATCTCAAGCCCGACCTCGCGACCGGCGTCGACGTCGGCTTCGAGCGCTACCTGCCCGGCAGCGGCCTGCTCAGCGCCAACGTCTTTCGCCGCAACATCAAGGACTACATGCGCAGTCTGACGACGCTCGAGGACGTGTCGTACGCCGGCGTGGCGCGCTACGTGAGCCGAGTGCAGAACGTGGGCCCGGCCACCACCGAGGGTCTCGAGCTCGAGGCGAAGTTCCGCGCCAGCGAGGTCCTCGAGGGCGCACCGCGCATCGACGTGCGCGCCAACGCGAGCTTCTTCCGTTCGCGCGTCAAGGGCGTTTCGGGCCCCGACAACCGCGTCGACCAGCAGCCCGACTACACGGCGAACCTCGGCGCAGACTATCGCTTCGCCGGCGCGCCGTTGACCATCGGCGGCAACCTCAACTGGACGCCCGGCTACACGACGCGGCTGAGCGACGTGCAGGCGGCATCCGTCAGCGGCACGCTCGCGCTCGATGCCTACGGCCTCTGGACCTTCAGCCCGACGCTCGCGCTGCGCCTGTCGTTCAGCAACCTCGATCCGCGCGAGTACGTCACCGGCAGCGCCGTGGACGGCCTCGATCTCCAAGGCGTGCCGGTCCGCGAGACGCTGCAGACGCGGGCGCCGACGTACCTCAATGTGCAGGTGCGGCTGGAGATGAAGCTGTAGTCCGCGCGCTACCAGCAACCGGCCCGCGGCTTCGCCGGCTCGTTCAGCCCGTCGAACGACGTACGTTCCCCTAAACTTTGCGCCGATCGCTCGCGCTGCGCGAGAACGTTTGCATGACATCCCGGAGGTATCCATGACGTTTGCCGTCACCCTGTCCCCCTCGCGCCGCTCGCTGCTGGCGCTTGCCGCCGTCGCTGCGCTCGCGGCCTCGCCCGGCGCGATCGCGCAGTCGAAGAACGAGATCCGCATCGCCCACGTCTACAGCAAGACCGGGCCGCTCGAGGCGTACGGCAAGCAGACGCAGACCGGGCTCATGATGGGCTTCGAGTACGCGACCGGCGGGACGATGATGGTCGCCGGCAAAAAGATCGTCCTGATCGAGAAGGACGACCAGGGCAAGCCCGACGTCGGCAAGAGCCTGCTCGCGACGGCGTACGGCGACGACAAGGCCGATCTCGCGATCGGCCCGACGTCATCGGGCGTTGCCCTCGCGCTGTTGCCGGTCGCCGAGGAGTACAAGAAGATCCTGCTCGTCGAGCCTGCGGTCGCCGACTCGATCACCGGAGACAAGTGGAACAAGTACATCTTCCGGACCGGCCGCAACAGCTCGCAGGACGCGATCGCCAACGCCGTCGCGCTCGACAAGGACAACGTCTCGATCGCGACGCTGGCGCAGGACTATGCGTTCGGCCGCGACGGGATCAAGGCGTTCAAGGACGCGCTCAAGCATGCCAAGGTCGTGCACGAGGAGTATCTGCCGCAGAACACGAGCGACTTCACCGCCGGTGGCCAGCGCATCATCGACGCGCTCAAGGACAAGCCGGGCCGGAAGATCATCTACTTCTACTGGGCCGGCGCCGGCAACCCGCTGAAGGTCGCCGACATGGACCTGAAGCGCTACAACATCGAGGTCGCGGCGGGCGGCAACATCCTGCCGGCGATGGTCGCCTACAAGCCGTACGCCGGCATGGAAGGCGCGACGTACTACTACTTCGGCCTGCCGAAGAATCCGGTCAACGAGTGGCTGGTCGCCAACCACTACAAGCAGTTCAAGGCGCCGCCCGATTTCTTCACCGCGGGCGGCATGAGCGCGGCGATCGCGATCGTCGAGGCGCTGAAGAAGACCGGCGGCGATACCAACACCGAAAAGCTCATCAAGACCATGGAAGGGATGAGCTTCGACTCGCCCAAGGGCAAGATGACGTTCCGCAAGGAAGACCATCAGGCGATGCAGTCGATGTACCACACGCGGATCAAGAACGACCCTGCGTTCGCCTGGGGCGTCCCCGAACTCGTGCGCGAGATCAAGCCTGAGGAGATGAACGTCCCGATCAAAAACAAGCGCTGATCGGCACTAGCGCAGCGCATGGCGCCGCCATGCTCGAGACGAAGGAGCTCACGATCCGTTTCGGCGGCCATGTCGCGGTCGACCGGGTCTCGTGCGCGTTCGCGCCGGGGACGCTGACAGCGATCGTCGGCCCGAACGGCGCCGGCAAGACGACCTACTTCAACCTGATCTCGGGGCAGCTGCGCGCGAGCGCAGGCTCGGTCTGGCTCGACGGCGCCGACATCACCACCGAGAGCGTTCCGGCACGCACGCACCGCGGCCTCGGCCGTGCCTTTCAGCTAACGCAGCTCTTTCCCAACCTGAGCGTGCTCGAGAACGTCCGCCTCGCGGTGCAGGCGAAGCGCAGGGAAGGCCTCAGCCTGTTCGCGGTGTGGCTCGACCGCCAGCGGACGCTCGAGCGCGCGCGCGCTCTGGTCGAGCAGGTCCGGCTCGCCGACCGAATGCACGCGGCGGCGAGCAGCCTGCCGCACGGCGACCAGCGAAAGCTCGAGGTCGCGATGCTGATGGCGCTCGAGCCGACGGTCTACATGTTCGACGAGCCGACCGCCGGCATGAGCGTCGACGACGTGCCGGTGATCCTCGACCTGATCCGCCGGCTGAAGAGCGCGCGCGACAAGACGGTCCTGCTCGTCGAGCACAAGATGGACGTCGTGCGCGAGCTCGCCGACCGGATCATCGTCCTGCACAACGGACAGCTCGTCGCCGACGGCGAGCCCGCCGCGGTGATCGCCTCGCCGATCGTCCAGCAGGCGTACCTCGGGCTGGCACCGGAGGCGCCATGAGCGACGCGCCGCTGCTCCGTCTCGCCGGCGTCCACACGCACATCGGCGCGTACCACATCCTGCACGGCGTCGACTTCGACGTTCCCGCGGGCGAAGTGACGATGCTCCTCGGCAGGAACGGCGCCGGCAAGACGACGACGCTGCGCACGATCATGGGTCTGTGGGCGGCATCGCAGGGTGCGGTCATGTTCGACGGCAAGCAGATCGGAGGACCCGCGGCGACACCTCACGCCGCCGCCCCCGCGCAGCTGCTGACGCCGGCGATCGCCGCGCTCGGCATCGCCTACGTTCCCGAGAACATGGGGATCTTCACCGACTTGAGCGTCGCCGAGAACATGCTGCTCGCGGCGCGCTCGGCGCGCCGCATCGAGCAGCTCGACACGGCACGGCTCGAGTGGCTGTTCGGCCTCTTCCCGGCGCTGAAGAAGTTCTGGCTTTACCCCGCGGGCAAGCTTTCGGGCGGGCAAAAGCAGATGCTCGCGATCGCGCGCGCGATCGTCGAGCCGCGCCGGCTCCTCCTGATCGACGAACCGAGCAAGGGCCTCGCGCCGGCGATCGTGCAGAACCTGATCGCCGCGCTGCGCGAGCTCAAGCGCACGGCGACGACGGTCCTGCTCGTCGAGCAGAACTTCGCCGTCGCCCAGGCGCTCGGCGACAGCGTCGCCGTGATGGACGACGGCCGCGTCGTCCACCGCGGCCCGATGGCCGAGCTCGCCGCCGACGACGCGCTGCAGCACCGGCTGCTCGGCCTCTCGCTCGCCGCCCACCAGTGAACGCCGCGGACCGACGATGACGAGCGTCGCAACCCCCGCACCCGCTCCCGTGCCGGAAGCGATTCCGAAGCGCGCGTTCGACGTGCGTCCGCTCGTCCTCATCGTCGCGGTCGCGCTCGCTGCCTGGCCGCTCGTCGGCGCGAGCTCGACCTGGCTGACGTTGACGATCGCCGGCCTGGCGATGGGAATGATCATCTTCATCGCCGCGTCGGGGCTGACGCTCGTCTTCGGCCTGATGGACGTCCTCAACTTCGGCCACAGCCTGTTCATCGCCCTCGGCGCATTCCTCGCGACGACGATCTTCACGGCGATGGGCGGCGCTGCCGCGGCGCCGAGCGTCGCGAGTAACCTGGCGGTCGTCGTCGTCGCGATGCTCGCGGCGGCGGCGCTGGCGGGGACGATCGGCCTCGGCTTCGAGCGCGTCATCGTCCGTCCGGTCTACGGCCAGCACCTCAAGCAGATCCTGGTCACGATCGGCGGTGCGATCATCGGCGAGGAGCTGATCAAGGTCGTCTGGGGCCCGGCGCAGATCCCGCTGCCGCCCCCCGAGGCGCTGCGCGGCTCGCTCCTGATCGGCGATGCCAGCGTCGAAAAGCTCCGCCTCGTCTCGGTCGTCGTCGGCCTGGTCGTCCTCGCCGCGCTGCTCTACACGCTCAACCGCACCAAGATCGGCCTCCTGATCCGCGCCGGCGTGCAGGACCGCGAGATGGTCGAGAGCCTCGGCTACCGGATCCGGCGCCTGTTCGTCGGCGTGTTCGCCGCCGGCTCGGCGCTCGCCGGCCTCGGCGGGTGCCTGTGGGGGATGAACCAGCAGATCGTCATCCCGCAGATCGGCGGGCAGGTCAACGTGCTGCTGTTCATCGTCATCATCATCGGCGGCCTCGGCTCGACGCTCGGCTGCCTGGCCGGCGCGCTGCTCGTCGGCCTGATGACCAACTACGTGGGCTTTGTCGCGCCCAAGCTGGCGATGTTCTCGAGCATCGGTCTGATGGTCGCGGTCCTGCTCTGGCGGCCGCAGGGCCTTTACCCCGTCGTCAACCGTTAGCACCTCGATGCTCGCCCGCCTCGTCTCGCACGACCTGCCGCGCAGCCGTTGGCTCGCCGTCGTCCTCGTCCTGATCGTCGTCGCGCTTGCTCTCACGCCGTTCGTCTTCCCGGGGACCAAGGCGCTCAACGTCGCCGCCAAGGTGATCGTCTTCATCGTCCTGGCGGCGAGCTTCGACCTCCTGCTCGGCTACACCGGCATCGTCAGCTTCGCGCACACGATGTTCTTCGGCATCGGCGCCTACGGCGTCGCGATCGCGACGACGCGGATCGGTCCGACCTGGCCAGCACTCGCGCTCGGCATCGCCTGCGCGCTCGCGGTATCGCTCTTCCTCTCGCTCGTCATCGGCCTGTTCAGCCTGCGCGTGCGCGCGATCTTCTTCGCGATGATCACGCTCGCCGTCGCCTCGGCGTTCGCGACGCTCGCCTCGCAACTGTCGGACCTCACCGGCGGCGAGGACGGGCTGACGTTCAAGATGCCCGAGGCGCTCCAGCCGGGAACGGCATACCTCGAGGAGCCCTTGCTCGGCGCGTCGATCGACGGCCGGCTCCTCACCTACTACCTGATCTTCGTCGCGGCGCTCGTCCTCGTGCTCGCCCTGCTCAGGATCGTCA
>DASXXO010000058.1:0-6458 GCA_036503045.1 Caldimonas sp.
GCGTTCGCATCTTCAACGAGCGCGGCAGCATCGTCTGCAAGGCGGTCGTCGGCGCGCGCGCGCGGCCGGGCGTCGTCAACGGCCTCGGCGTGTGGTGGAGGAAGCTCAGCAGCGACGGACGCAACGGCAACGAGCTGACGCACCAGCGGCTGACCGACATTGGCCGGGCGCCGAGCTTCTACGATTGCCTGGTCGAAGTCGAGCGCGCCGGCGCGCCGGCGTGAGGCGCGGCGCGCGCGTCGTGGCCTGGGGAATCGGCGGAGTCGCGACGACCGTGCTCGCCGCCAGCGCGGCGGTCTGCCTGACGTCGGGCTGCTCGACGGTGGGCTACTACGCGCAGTCGGTGGTCGGCCATCTCGAGATCGTGCAGGCAGCGCGGCCGGTGCCGCAGGTCGAGGCCGATCCGGCGACGAGCGCCGCGCTGAAGGAGCGCCTCGCGTTGTCGCAGCGCATCCGCGACTTTGCGGTGAGCGAGCTCGCCGAGCCCGACAACGCGAGCTATCGCCGCTACGCCGACCTCCATCGCTCCGCCGCAGTTTGGAACGTCGTCGCCGCGCCCGAGCTTTCGCTCGTGCCAAAGACCTGGTGCTTCGCGGTCGTCGGCTGCGTCGGCTATCGCGGCTACTACGACCAGGCGCGCGCCGACGCGTTCGCGGCCGAGCTGCAGCGCGAGCGCCTCGACGTCGACGTCTATCCGGTGCCCGCGTATTCGACGCTGGGGCAGCTGCCGAGCGGCGGCTGGCTCGCCGACCCGCTCCTTAACACCTTCATCGGCTATCCCGAGGGCGAGCTCGCGCGGCTCATCTTCCACGAGCTCGCGCACCAGGTCGCGTACGCGCCCGGCGACACCCTGTTCAACGAGTCGTTCGCGGGCACGGTCGAGAAAATCGGCGCGGAGCGCTGGCTTGCCGAGCGCGCCGGGCCCGAGGCGCGTGCCGAGTACGCCCGCGCCGAGGAACGACGCGCCGACTTCCGCGCCCTCACCTCGCGCACGCGCGACGAGCTCGAGCGTCTCTACGCGAGCGCCGCGGGCGACGACGCCAAGCGCGCCGGCAAGGCGGCCGCGCTGGCACGCATGCGGGCCGACTACGCGCAGATGAAGGCTTCGCGCTGGGGCGGGTACGCCGGCTACGACGGCTGGTTCGAGCGCGCCAACAATGCAGCCTTCGGCGTCCTCGCCAGCTACACCGCGCTTGTTCCGTCGTTCGAGCGCTTGTACCAGCGCGAAGGGCGCGATTTCGAGCGCTTCTACGCCGAGGTGCGGCGCATCGCCGCATTGCCTGCCGGCGGGCGCCATGCCGCGCTGGAGCGCTAAGCTCGCCGACCTTGCCGCATTCGCATTCCGGAGTCCGTCCCATGGCCGACATCCACATCCGCCGCGAGCACCGTCTCGGCCTCGCCAAGGCGCGCAAGGTCGCCTGGAACTGGGCCGAGCTGGCCGAGGAGAGGTTCGGCATGGAGTGCACCGTGATCGAGGGCGAGACGAGCGACGTCGTCGAGTTCACGCGCTCGGGCGTCGAAGGCCGGCTCATCGTCGAGCGAGATTCCTTCGACCTGAGCGCAAAGCTCGGACTTCTCGTCGGCGTGTTCCGGCACCGCATCGAGGCCGAGATCGAGGAGAACCTCGACGCGCTGCTCGCCGCGAGCGCGAAGGGCGTCAAGGCGAAGAAGACAAAACCGCCGTCCTGAGCAAGGTCACTTTAGCGATTCGACCAGCTCGAAGTACTCCTGCATAGCGTCCTGCTTCGACTTGCCGGCAAGGCCGTTCCATGCGTCCCACTTGGCGCGGCCGACCATGTCGCCGAAGCCGGGGCGCTTGCCCTCCGCGTCGCCGCTCGAGGCCTGCTTGTAGAGCGCGTAGAGCCTGAGCAGCGTCATGTTGTCGGGTTTTTCGGGGAGGCTCTTCGAGTCGGCGACGGCTTGCTCGAATTTCGCCTGCAGGTCGGCCATGGCTTTCTAGTCCTTCGTAGTGAAAGTCGCGATTGACCGCGCCGATCTTAGCCAGCATCTTGGCGGCCCCGCGCATCGCCTGCAACGCCGCTTTTCATGAAGACACCTGCCGCCGCCCGCGAGCGAATGTCGCGCGTCGACACCGCGTGGCTGCGCATGGACAACGACGTCAACCTGATGATGATCGTCGGCGTCTGGATGCTCCGGCCGGCGATCGCCTACGAGGCGGTGTGCCACCGCGTCGAGGAAAAGCTCCTGCGCTACGAGCGCTTCGGCCAGGTGGTGGTGCGCGAAGCCGACGGCGCCTACTGGTGCGAAGACCGGCACTTCGACGTCCAGCGCCACGTCGTGCGCGAGAAGCTGGCGCGCCGGCGCGGCCAGAGCGAACGTGCCGCGCTGCAGGAGCGTGTCGCCGCGCTGGCGAGCGAGCCGCTTGACCCCGACCGGCCGCTCTGGCAGTTCCATCTGATCGAGCGCTACGAGGGCGGCAGCTCGCTGATCGCGCGCATCCACCACTGCATCGGCGACGGCATCGCCCTGATCTCGGTGATGATGGCGATCACCGACGGCGGGAGCGACCCGCCGAGTCGCGCGCGAACGAGCGACGGCGGCAGCGACTGGCTTGCCGATCTCGTGCTGAAGCCGCTGCGCGGCTTGACGGCGAAGGCGGCCGCGCTGGCCGAGAGCTCGATCGCGCGCTCGCTCGAGCTGCTCGCCGATCCGATGCAGGGACTCGCCGGAACGATCGCGAAAGCGCGTCTCGGCGCCAAGGTGATAAGCGATGGCGCCGCGCTGGCGTTGATGGCCGACGATTCGCCGACACTGCTGAAGGGCAGGCCGAGCGGCAGGAAGCGCGTCGCCTGGGGCGAGCCGATCCCGCTCGCCGACGTCAAGGCGATCGGCAAGGCGCTCCGCTGCTCGATCAACGACGTGCTGCTCGCCTGCGTGGCCGGTGCGATCGGCGCATGGCTGCGCGAAGAGGGCGACGATCCCGCAGGCAAGGAGATCCGCGCGATGGTGCCGGTCAACCTGCGCCCGCTCGACGAGGCGTGGGAGCTCGGCAATCGCTTCGGCCTCGCGCCGCTCGTCCTGCCGATCGGGATCGAGCATCCGGTCGAGCGCGTCTTCGCGGTGCGCGCGCGCATGGCGGAGCTGAAGTCGAGCTACCAGCCGCTGCTCGCGTTCGCGGTGCTCGCGGTCGCCGGGCAAGTGGTTCAGCCGGTGCAGGACGCGATCCTCGGCCTGTTCGCGAAGAAGGCGACCGCGGTGATGACCAACGTCCCCGGGCCGCAGACGCGGCTCGCGTTCTGCGGCTCGACGTTGCGCCAGACGATGTTCTGGGTGCCGGCGTCGGGCGAGATCGGCGTCGGGGTCAGCATCCTGTCGTACGGCGGCGGGGTTCAGTTCGGGCTCGTCACCGACGAGGCGCTCTGCCCCGACCCGCAAGCGATCATCGATCGCTTCGAGCCCGAGTTCGAGAAGCTGCTGCTCGTGACGATGATGCTGCCCTGGGGCCAAGCCACTTAGCGGCCCTGGTCCGACGGCGCTGGCCGGCGCCCGCTAGACTGAATCCATGCTCGCTTCCGACGCTCTCTCGCACCTCACCGTCCTCGATCTGACGCGCGTGCGCGCCGGCCCGACGGCGGTGCGCCAGCTCGCCGACTGGGGCGCGCAGGTGCTCAAGATCGAGATGCCCGCGGCGCTCGACGAAGGCGAGGGCGTCGGCGGCCCGCGCGACGGCAGCGACTTCCAGAACGTGCACCGCAACAAGCGCGGCATGACGCTCAACCTGAAGTCGGCCGAGGGCGTCGCGATCCTGAAGCAGCTCGCCGCGCGCGCCGACGTGCTGGTCGAGAACTACCGGCCCGACGTCAAGAGAAAGCTCGGCATCGGCTACGAGACGATGGCTGCGGTCAATCCGCGCCTCATCTACGCGAGCATCTCGGGCTATGGCGAGGACGGACCGTATCGCCTGCGGCCCGGCTTCGACCAGATCGCGCAAGGCATGGGCGGGCTGATGTCGATCACCGGCAAGGCCGGGCAGGGCCCGCTGCGCGTCGGCATCCCGATCGCCGATCTTTGCGCGGGCATCTTCTGCGCCTACGGAATCACCGTCGCGCTGATCGAGCGCGAGAAGTCCGGCCAGGGCCAGTGGGTGAAGTCGTCGCTCCTGCAGGCGCAGCTCTTCATGCTCGATTTCCAGGCCGCCCGCTGGCTGATGCACGGCGAAGTCGCCGGGCAGGCCGGCAACAACCATCCGACGTCGATCCCGACCGGCGTCTTCCGCACGCGGGACGGCTACATGAACCTTGCGGTCTCGGGCCACAAGATCTGGGTCCGCATGTGCAACGCGATCGGTGACCCCGCGCTTGCGACGCATCCCGACTACGCGACCGCGGCGCTCCGCTCGCAGAACCGTGACCAGCTCCACGTCGACATCGAGAAGCACCTCGCGGCGCGCGCCACCGCCGAGTGGGTCGAACTGCTCAACGACGCGGGCGTCCCGTCGGGGCCGATCTATTCGATCGACGAGGCGTTCGCCGACCCGCAGGTGCGCCACCTCGGCGTCGTCGAGAAACTCGGCGACGTTGCCTACCTCGGCCAGCCGGTGACCTTGAGCAGGACGCCGAGCCACGTCGTCGCGCATCCGCCTGCGCTCGGCGAGCACACGGCCGAGATCCTGCGCTCGCTCGGCTACGGCGACGCCGAGATCGCGCGGATGCAGACCCGGCACATCGTCTAGACCGGTCGAAGGAAGCACCATGCCCAGTGACAAGATGATCTCGCGCAAGGACGACGGGGTCGGCTGGATGATCTTCAACAACCCCGAGCGCCACAACGCGATCTCGCTCGAGATGTGGGAAGCGGCGCTCGAGATCATGGCCGACTTCGGCGCCGACCCGTCGGTGCGCGTGATGGTCGTGACCGGCGCCGGCGGCAAGGCGTTCGCGTCGGGTGCCGACATCTCGAAGTTCAAGGACGAGCGCCAGGAAGCCGAGGCTGTCGCGCACTACCAGGCGACGACGCAGCGTGCCTATTCCGCATTGCAGGCAATGCCGATCCCGACGATCGCGATGATCCGGGGCTACTGCATCGGCGGTGGCACCGCGGCGGCGGTGTGCTGCGACCTCCGCATCTGCACCGAGAACGCCAAGTTTGGCGTTCCCGCCGCCAAGCTCGGCCTCGGCTACGGCCTGAACCGCGCGCAGCCACTGGTCGACCTGATCGGCCCGGCGTATGCGAAGGAGATGTTCTTCACGGGCCGCACCTTCGACGCGCGCGAGGCGGAGAAGATGGGCCTCGTCAACCGCATCGTCGCCGACGACGGGCTCGAGGCGACGATCGACGAGATCGCCAGGACGATCGCCGGCAACGCACCGCTCACCGTGCGCTGCGCCAAGCTCGTCGTCGGCCAGGCGTTGAAGGACGTCGCCGAGCGCGACGTCGCCGCTGCAGATCGCGCGGTCGCCGCATGCTTCGCGAGCAACGACTACAAGGAAGGCCAGGCGGCCTTCATGGAAAAGCGCAAGCCAAGGTTCACCGGCACCTGAGAAGAAGGAGCCAGCCGATGCAGACCGCAACGTCTTCCGCCGAGCATGTGATCGTCGAGCGCGACGGCGCGATCGTCACCGTGACGTTCAATCGCCCCGAGGCGCGCAACGCGATGACCTGGGCGATGTACCAGCGGCTGTACGAGGTCTGCGAGGAAGTCGACGCCGACGACGCGGCGCGGGTCCTGATGCTCAAGGGCGCCGGCGGCAAGGCGTTCGTCGCCGGCACTGACATCGCGCAGTTCCTGGCGTTCGAGGGCGGTGCGGACGGGCTGCGCTACGAGCGCGATGCCGACAAGTACATGGATCGGCTCGCACGTGTGCGCAAACCGGTGATTGCGCAGGTCGAGGGCTTTGCCGTCGGCGGCGGCCTCGGCATCGCCGCCGGCGCCGACCTGCGCATCGCGACCCCGGACGCGCGCTTCGGCGCGCCGATTGCGCGCACGCTCGGCAACTGCCTGTCGATGCGCGCCTACGCGCGCTATCTCGACCTGTTTGGTGCGTCGCGGCTGAAGGAGCTGATCTTCACGGCACGGCTGTTCACGGCCGACGAGGCGCTCGCCGCAGGCTTTGTCCACGAGATCGTTCCGGCCGATCGCATCGCGGCGCGCGTGCGCGAGCTCGCACAGACGGTCGCGTCGTACGCGCCGATCACGCTCTGGGTGACCAAGGAGGCAATCCGCCGCATCCAGGACAAGCGCGCGCTTCCCGATGGCGATGATCTCGTCGCCCGGACCTACGGCAGCGCCGACTTCCGCGAAGGCGTGCGCTCGTTCGTCGACAAGCGCCCGCCGCGCTGGACCGGCAAGTAGTCGCAGGTCACCCGATCAGCCCCGGCACAGCATCGACGCGCCTCCCGCTGACCGCAGCGGCGACGAGCTTCGTCATCGCGACCAGGAGACTGCCCGCTAGCACTGCGTAGACGGCGACCTTCGATGCGCTCAACTCGGACAGAGG
>DASXXO010000059.1:0-4548 GCA_036503045.1 Caldimonas sp.
CTTCCAAGGAGAACTCGACCATGTACGTCATCAACACCGCCATCGGCCTCGTCCTCGCCGCCGCCGCGCTTGTTGCAAGCGCGCAGTCGACGTCGCCGGTCGGTGCGTGGAAGACGATCGACGATGCGACGAAGAAGGAGAAGTCGTTGGTTCGCATCGTCGAGAGCGGCGGCGTCTATAGCGGCCGGATCGAAAAGCTGCTCGAGAGCACGATGGCGCCCGACGCGGTGTGCAAGGAGTGCACCGACGACCGCAAGGACAAACCAGTGGTCGGTCTCGTCATCATCCGCAACATGAAGCAGAGGTCCGACGACAAGACGGTCTTCGAAGGCGGCGACATCCTCGATCCGGCCAACGGCAAGGTCTACAAGTCGAAGATGAAGCTGGTCGACAACGGCGCCAAGCTCGAGGTGCGCGGCTTCGTCGGCATCTCGATGTTCGGCCGCACGCAGACCTGGATCCGCGCCGAATAAGCCCGGGAGCAAGCATGAATCGATTCAATGTCAGGAAGGTCGCCGTCCTCGGCGCCGGCGTCATGGGCGCGCAGATCGCCGCGCATCTCGTCAACGTGCGCGTTCCGGTGATCCTGTTCGATTTGCCGGCCAAGGAAGGGCCGAAGAACGGCATCGTCACGAAGGCGGTCGAGAACCCGAAGAAGCTCAAGCCCGCACCGCTCGGCGTTCCCGAGGACGCGGTCTTCATCGAGCAGGCGAACTACGAGGAGCACCTCGACCGTCTGCTCGAATGCGACCTCGTGATCGAGGCGATCGCCGAGCGCATGGACTGGAAGCTCGACCTCTACACCAAGGTCGCGCCGAAGATCGCACCGCACGCGATCGTCGCGAGCAACACCTCAGGCCTCAGCATCACCATGCTCTCGGAAGTGCTGCCCGCAGAGATCAGGCCGCGCTTCTGCGGCATCCACTTCTTCAACCCGCCGCGCTACATGGCGCTGGTCGAGCTGATCGCGACGCCGACGACCGGCCCGAAGATCCTCGACGACCTCGAGGCGTTCGTGACGACCTCGCTCGGCAAGTCGGTCGTTCGCGCCAAGGACACGCCGAACTTCGTCGCCAACCGCGTCGGCGTCGCCGGCATGCTGGCGACGATGAAGGAGGCCGAGGCCTTCGGGCTCAGCTACGACGTCGTCGACGACCTCACGGGAAAGAAGCTCGGCCGGGCGAGCTCGGGGACGTTCCGCACCGCCGACGTCGTCGGCCTCGACACGATGGCGCACGTCATCAAGACCCTGCAGGACAACCTCGGGCCGCAGCACGGCAACGATCCGTTCTATGCGAGCTTCGCGACGCCGGCCGTGCTGCAGACGCTGCTCGGCGCCGGCGCGCTCGGCCAGAAGACCGGCGCGGGCTTCTACAAGAAAGTCGGCAAGGACATCCTGCGCTACGACGCCGCCCAGGGCGACTACGTGGCCGGCGGCGGCAAGGCCGACGAGGTCGTCGCGCGCATGCTGAAAAAGCCCGCCGCTGAGCGGCTCAAGCTGCTGCACGACTCGAAGAACCCGCAGGCGCAGTTCCTGTGGGCGGTCCTGCGCGACAGCTTCCACTACGCGGCGGTCCACCTCGCCGACATCGCCGAGAGTGCGCGCGACGTCGACTTCGCGATGCGCTGGGGGTTCGGCGCGAGCCAGGGCCCGTTCGAGCTCTGGCAGCAGGGCGGCTGGACCGAGGTCTCGCAGTGGGTGAAGGACGACATCGACGCCGGGCGCGCGCTCTCGAGCGCGGCGCTGCCGGCGTGGGTGTTCGAGGGCCCGGTCGCCGAGCGCGGCGGCGTGCACCAGCCCGAAGGCTCGTGGAGCGCCTCCGAGCAGCGCTTCGTCGCGCCGCGGGCGCTGCCGGTCTACCAGCGCCAGCCGTTCCGCGAAAGCGTGTTCGGCGCCGCCGCGCCCGCGCCGCTCAAGGCGGGCAACGAGGTGTTCAAGAACGACGAGATCCGCGTCTGGACGCTCGACGGCGAGGTGCTGATCGCGAGCATCACCGCCAAGCTCCATCTCATCAGCCCCGCGGTCATCGCGGGCCTGCTGAAGGCCGTCGATGCGGCCGAGACGTCGTACAAGGGCCTCGTGATCTGGTCGCCCGACGACGTGTTCTCGGCCGGCGCGAACCTCGAGGCGCTGATGCCGATCTTCATGAAGAGCGGCGGCAAGGGGATCGTTCCCGAGGTCAAGAAGATGCAGGACGCGATGCTCCGCATTCGCTACGCGGCAGTCCCGGTCGTCGCGGCGGTGCGCGGGATGGCGCTCGGCGGCGGCAACGAGATCGCGTTGTACTGCGCGCGTCGCGTCGCGGCGATGGAAAGCTACATGGGCTTCGTCGAGGTCGGCGTCGGCCTGATCCCGGGCGGCGGCGGCCTCGCCCACGTCGCGCGCCGCGCCGCCGAGATGGCCTCGGCCGGCAATGCGAACGTCGACCTGCTGAAGTTCCTCAGCGACGGCTTCACGAGCGCGGCGACGGCCAAGGTCGGCACGAGCGCGATCGAGAGCCGGAAGCTCGGCTATCTCGTCGAGGGCGACGTGATCGCTCCGCACAAGGACGAGCTGCTGCACGTCGCGAGCGCACAGGTCAGCTCGATGTACGAGAGCGGCTGGCGGCCACCGCTGAAGGCTCGCTTCCCGGTCGCCGGCAGGAACGCGGTCGCGACGATCGAGGTGCAGCTCGTCAACATGCGCGACGGCGGCTTCATCAGCGCGCACGACTTCCACATCGGCTCGCTGATCGCCGAAGTCGTCTGCGGCGGCGACGTCGACGCGGGCTCGCTCGTCGACGAGGAATACCTGATGGCGATGGAGCGCACCCGTTTCTGCGCGCTGCTCGACCACCCGAAGACGCAGGAACGGATCATGGGAATGCTCCAGGCCGGAAAGCCCGTGCGCAACTGAGGACCGACACATGAGCACCAAACAAGTGCAGGACGCCTACATCGTCGCCGCGACGCGCACGCCGATCGGCCGCTCGGGCCGCGGGTTCTTTCGCCACACGCGGCCCGACGACCTGCTCGTCGCCGCGATCAAGAGCGCGATGAAGCAGGTGCCGGGGCTCGATCCGGCCGCGATCGAGGATGCGATCGTCGGCTGTTCGTTCCCCGAGGCCGAGCAGGGAATGAACATGGCGCGCGTCGCGGTCGCGCTCTGCGGCTTCCCGAAGCCGGTCGGCGGAGTCACCGTCAACCGCTTCTGCGCCTCGGGCCTCACCGCGGTGCAGATGGCCGCCGACCGCATCCGCGTCGGCGAGGCCGACGTGCTGATCGCCGGCGGCGCCGAGTCGATGAGCCTGGTGCCGATGGGCGGCAACAAGCCGTCGTTCAACCCCGAGATCTTCGCGCGCGACGAGAACGTCGGCATCGCCTACGGCATGGGCCTCACCGCGGAGAAGGTGGCGCAGCAGTGGAAGGTGAGCCGCGAGGTGCAGGACGCGTTCGCGCTCGAGTCGCACCAGCGCGCGCTGAAGGCGCAGCAGGCCGGCGAGTTCACCGACGAGATGACGCCGATCGATGTCATCGATCGCTTCCCCGACCTCGCGACGGGAGAGCAGCGCACCAAGTCGCGCACGGTCTCGCTCGACGAAGGTCCGCGCCGCGACACCTCGCTCGAAGGTCTCGCCAAGCTGCGCCCGGTGTTCGCGGCGCCCAAGGACCCGACCGGCAAGGCGACCGGCATGGGCAGCGTCACCGCGGGCAACAGCTCGCAGACGAGCGACGGCGCCGGCGCGCTGATCCTCGCGAGCGAGAAGGCGGTGCAGCAGTTCGACCTGAAGCCGCTCGCGCGCTTCGTGAGCTTCGCGGCGCGCGGCGTCCCGCCCGAGATCATGGGCATCGGCCCGATCGAGGCGATCCCGGCCGCGCTTGCCTACGCGGGCCTGAAGATCGACGACCTGGGCTGGATCGAACTGAACGAAGCGTTTGCTGCGCAGTCGCTCGCGGTGATCAACTCCGTGGGCCTGGACCCGGCGAAGGTCAACCCGATGGGCGGCGCGATCGCCCTCGGCCACCCGCTCGGCGCGACCGGTGCGATCCGCTCGGCGACCGTCATCCATGCGCTGCGCCGCAAGAACCTGAAGTACGGCATGGTCACGATGTGCGTCGGCACCGGTCAGGGCGCGGCGGGAATCTTCGAGCGCGTCTGAGCGCAACAACAGGAGGCGATCGGCATGAGCATCAGGACGGCGACCCTCAACGGCGTCGCGACGATCGAGATCGCGCGCCCCGAGAAGAAGAACGCGATCACGGGAGCGATGTACACCCAGCTCGCCGCCGCGTTCGACGTCGCGCGCGAGGACAACGCGGTGCGCGCCGTGCTCCTCACCGGGCAGCCCGGGATCTTCACCTCGGGCAACGACATCGAGGACTTCGTGCAGCGGCCGGCGAGCCTCGAGCAGGCGCCGTCGTTCGCGTTCATGAAGGCGCTGATGGGCTGCGACAAGCCGGTCGTCGCCGCGGTGACGGGCGCGGCGATCGGCATCGGCGCGACGATGCTGCTGCACTGCGACTTCGTCTACATCTCCGACGAGGCGCGCCTCGCGATGCCGTTCGTGA
>DASXXO010000060.1:0-2291 GCA_036503045.1 Caldimonas sp.
CGGATCCTGGATGCGATCGAGGACGATCGACGGCGCGCGCGCGTCGATCGCCGTCGGCTCGGGCAGCGGCACGAGAAAGGCGATCGGCGCGGGCGACTCGAGCGTGCCGAGGCTCGCGAGCGTCGCCGCGGCGACGACCGCCACCGCGTCGGCCGCCTCGGCGAGCGCGCGCAGGCGAGGCTCGTCCCACGCCGTCTCGCTGACGATCGCCTGCGGCACGCGCGCGTTCGGGCGCGCGAGCCACGCGCTGCAGAGGTGCTCGCCCTCGAGCAGGACGATGCCGAGCCGCCGATGCGACGCGCCGTCCCCGGCGAGCCGGCGCAGGCGCGCGAGCAGCGGATTGGTGCGCGAGGTGATGCGGGTGACCGTGCCCACGCCGCTCAGAACAGCTGCGGTTCGATGACGCTGCGGACCGGCGCGAAGCTCCTCCGGTGGTGCGGACACGCGCCGTGCGCGCGCAGCGCGCTCAGGTGCTCGGGAGTCGAGTAGCCCTTGTGGCTGTCGAACCCGTACTGCGGATGCTCCTCGTGCAGCTGCATGCAGAGGCGATCGCGATAGACCTTGGCGATGATCGACGCGGCCGAGATCGCGCGCACCCGCGCGTCGCCGCCCACCACCGTGCGCACCGGCATCGCCAGCGTCGGCCGCTGGTTGCCGTCGACGAGGACGATCTGCGGCTGCTGCGCGAGGCCCTCGACCGCACGCTGCATGGCCAGGAGGGCGGCACGCAGGATGTTGAGCGTGTCGATCTCGGCGACGCTTGCCGAGGCGACGCTGAAGCAGACCGCCTTCCGGCGGATCTCGCGGTCGAGCCGCTCGCGCTCCTCGGGGGTGAGCAGCTTCGAGTCGTTGAGGCCGCGGATCGTCCGCTTCTCCTCGAGGATCACTGCGGCCGCGACCACCGGGCCGGCGAGCGGCCCGCGGCCGACCTCGTCGACTCCTGCCATCAGTCCGGCGATGTCGACGATGCCGCGCAGCTTGGCGGCGCGGAAGAACGTTCGTGCGTGCATCTTCTCTCAGCGTTGCAGGACCGCCTCGATCGCTTCCGTGGCGAGCGCACCGGTGTCGCGCCGGAGCGCCTGGTGGACGGATTCGAAGCGCGCCTGCAATGATTGCACCGCCGCGCGGTCGTCGAGCCAGCGAAACGCCGCCGCGGCGATCTTTTCGGGCGTCGCGCCGCCCTGCAGCAGCTCGGGAACGGCGTGGTCGCGCAGCAGGATGTTGGGCAGCGACACCCACGGCTGGTAGTGCATGAACTTGCCCATCTGCCAGCTGAGGAGGTTCATCACGTAGACGACGACCATCGGCCGCTTGAAGAGCGCCGCCTCGAGCGTCGCCGTTCCGCTCGCGACGAGCGCGACGTCGCACGCGGCGAGCGCGTCGTGGGCACGGCCGTCGAGGAGCGTGATCGGCACGTCGGGAGCGTGCTCGCGGCGGAGCGTCTCGACGGCGTCTCGCAGCCCGGGAGCCACCGGGACGACGAACTTCAGCGCCGGCCGCACACGGTGCATCTCTGCCGCGGCGCCGAACAGGCGCGGTGCGATGTGCCGGATCTCCGAGCGGCGGCTACCCGGCAGGAGGGCGACCACCGTCTCTTCCTCGCCGATGCCGAGCGCGGCACGGCTCGCCGTGCGCGGCGGCTCGAGCGGGATCGCACTCGCCAGCGGATGGCCGACGTAGACGGCGTGAATGCCGCGCCTGGCGTAGATCGCGGGCTCGAAAGGGAAGATGCAGAGGACGAGGTCGGTGGCGCGGCCGATCTTGCCGATCCTGCCGCCGCGCCAGGCCCAGATCGAGGGGCTGACGAACTGGACCGTCTTCACCCCGGCGGCCTTCAGCTTGAGCTCGACGCCGAGATTGAAGTCGGGCGCGTCGATGCCGATGAAGGCGGCCGGCCGATCGGCGAGCAGTCGCGCGACCAGCGCGTTGCGGATCGCGAGGATCTCGCGCAGGTGGAACAGCACTTCGCCGTAGCCGTGGTACGAGAGCTCGCCGTGCGGCCACCAGGCGCGAAACCCCCGCTCGGCCATGCGCGGGCCGCCGATGCCTTCGGCGATCAGCCCCGGCCAGCGCGCCTGCAGGCTCGCCAGCAGCGCGCCGCCGAGCAGGTCGCCCGACGCCTCGCCCGCGACCATCGCGAAGCGCGGAGAGCCCGGGATCATCGACGCCAGGTCGGGTTCAGCGTGCGATGCCGCGCGTCGCGGCGGCGAGAAAGCCCGTCATCAGCGCCAGGTCGGCCGTGGCCTCGGGCGTCGACGGGGCGAGCTCGGCGATCCGGCACCGCGCCTCCT
>DASXXO010000061.1:0-3117 GCA_036503045.1 Caldimonas sp.
GGCTCGCAGGCCGAGTACGTGATCCCCGACCACCTCGCGCATTGCGACCCCGTGGTCGAGCGTTTCGAGGCTTGGGCACGGCGCAAGCTCGCCAAGGGCTTCTCGCTCGCCGAAGCCGCGCGTGCCGCAGGCGCCAGCGAGCGCACGCTCGCACGGCGCCTGCAGAGCACACTCGGCAAGACGCCGCTGTCGTACTTTCAGGACCTGCGCGTCGAGCGCGCGCTGCACTTGCTGCGCACCGGCAACGCGAGCGCCGACCAGATCGCCGCGCAGATCGGCTACGCCGACGGCGTGACCTTGCGCTCTCTCCTGCGCAGGAAGCTCGGGCGCGGCGTGCGCGAGCTGCGCGCGCGCGGCTGACGAGCCGTCGTTGGCCCGGGTGCGGCCGCGCTGCGGGCGCTCTAGCGAAAGCGCGCCTGGGCGACCGTCTTCAACTCGCCTGGCAGCGACGCGATGTACTCCGCGAGCTCCTTGATCTCGGCGTGCGTGAACGGACGGGCCATCCCCATCATGATCGCGTTGTTGCGGCCGAGGATCGGGTTGTGGTCGGTCTGGTAGGCCTTCAGCGCGGCGTACAGGTAGTCCGGGTGCTGGCCGGCGAGCTTCGGATACGAGGGGTCGATCGGCTTCGAGAAGTTGGCGCCATGGCACGACACGCAGTTGGCCTGCGCGAGCAGCTTGGCGACCTCGGCACGCGGCGGCGGCACGGCCATCGTCGGGTCGGACGACTTCGTCGTCACCGCGTCGTCGCCGCCGCTCTTGCCGAGCTGCTCGTAGTAGACGGCGAGGTCGGCCATGTCCTGGTCGGAGAGGCTACCGGCGATCCCGCGCATGGTCGGATGCTTGCGCTCGCCCTTGCGGTAAGCCGTCAGCGCGGTCACCAGGTACTTGCTGCCCTGGCCGGCGATCTTCGGCACCTTGTAGACCTCGGGGAAGCTCGCCTGGTAGCCGGGGATGCTGTGGCAGCCGTTGCACATCTCCGCCTTCTTCGCTCCCGCCGCGGCATCGCCGGGCTTCGCGTCCTGCGCATGCGCGCAGGCGCCGACGCCGAACAAGAAGGCGGCGACGACGTTCGCGAACGAGAGCAGCGAGGACTTCTTCTTCATGGTGAGGACAAGCGTGGTGAGCGGGCGCGCAAAACGGCGAATTATAGGGGCGCGCTTATACTGAATCGACCTCCGCAGACCGCGCGCCATGAAGTTCAAAGGCTCCGAAACCTACGTCGCCACGCCTGACCTCATGCTCGCCGTCAACGCCGCGGCGACGCTCAAGCGCCCCCTTCTGGTCAAGGGCGAGCCGGGCACCGGCAAGACGATGCTCGCCGAGGAAGTCGCGCAGGCGCTCGGCATGCCGCTCCTGCAGTGGCACATCAAGTCGACGACCAAGGCGCAGCAGGGCCTGTACGAGTACGACGCGGTGAGCCGGCTGCGCGACAGCCAGCTCGCCGGAATCGTGGGCAGCGACGGCAGCGAGCGGGTGCGCAACATCCACAACTACATCGTCCGCGGCGTGCTCTGGCAGGCGTTCACCGCCGACGAGCCGGTCGTGCTGCTGATCGACGAGATCGACAAGGCCGACATCGAGTTCCCGAACGACCTGTTGCGCGAGATCGACCGGATGGAGTTCTACGTCTACGAGACGCGCGAGCTCGTCAAGGCGAGGCACCGGCCGCTCGTCTTCATCACGTCGAACAACGAGAAGGAGCTGCCCGACGCTTTCCTGCGCCGCTGCTTCTTCCACTACATCAAGTTCCCGGACGCCGAGACGATGAAGCAGATCGTCGCGGTGCACTTCCCGAACCTCAAGAAGGAATTGCTCGGCGCCGCGCTGAAGAACTTCTACGATGTGCGCAACCTCCCCGGGCTGAAGAAGAAGCCGAGCACGTCGGAGCTGCTCGACTGGCTGAAGCTGCTCGTCGCCGAAGACATTCCGCTGGAAGCGCTGCAGAGCAAGGATGACACGGTCGCGGTGCCGCCGCTGGTCGGCGCGCTGCTGAAGAACGAGCAGGACGTCTCCTTGTTCGAGAAGCTCGTCTTCATGCAGCGGCACAACCGCTAGACCCCCTTCCCGTCGTGCTGCCCGTCGTCCCCGTCACGCTGGCAGACGATCGGGTGCGGCTCGAGCCGCTCGGGCTGCAGCACGTCGAGGGACTGGCGCGCGCCGCCGCCGACGGCGAGCTCTGGAAGATCCGCGTCACCAGCGTGCCGGAGCCCGACGACACGCGCGGCTACGTCGAGCGAGCGCTGCAGGCGTTCGGGGACGCTCACCGGCTCGCGTTCGCGGTGCTCGATGCGCAAAGCGGCGAGGTGATCGGCTCGTCGAGCTACCACGACATCGTCCCCGCGGTCGAGCGGCTCGAGATCGGCTACACGTGGTACGCGAAGAGCCGCCAGCGCACGCACGTCAACGCGAGCGCGAAGCTGCTCCTGATGCGCCACGCCTTCGAGACGCTCGGCGCCAGACTGGTCGGCTGGCGCACCGACAACTTCAACTTCGCGAGCCAGCGCGCGATCGAGCGGCTCGGCGCGCGCAAGGACGGCGTGCTGCGCCACCACGCCGTGCGCCGCGACGGCACGATCCGCGACACGGTGATGTACAGCATGACCGCGGGCGAGTGGCCCGAGGCGAAGGCCGAGCTGCTGGCACGGCTCGCGCGCGCGCCGGGATGAGCGTCGCGCGCCTCCTCGCGGCGCTGCTCGCCGCGACCGCAATGCCGCTGCATGCGCTCGAGCTGCGCGTTCTTTCGGCGGGCGCGGTCGAGCCGGGAATGCGACCCGCGCTCGCCGCGTTCGAGCGCGCGACCGGCCACACGATCGCGATCTCGTTCGCGGCCGCACCGGCGCTGCGTGAGGCGCTGCGCGCGCCCACGCCGGCAGCCGACATCGCCGTCGTTCCCCAACCGCTCATCGACGAGCTCGCGGCGTCCGGCGCCCGCGTCGGCACGTCGCGCGCGCCGATCGGCAAGGTCGGGGTCGGCGTCGCGATCCGCAGCGGCGCCGAGACGCCCGATATCACCAGCGTCGACACGCTGAAGGCCGCGCTCGGAAGTGCCGATGCGGTGGTCTTCAACCGCGCATCGACCGGCGTCTACGTCGAGCGCATGCTGCAACGGCTCGG
>DASXXO010000062.1:0-1774 GCA_036503045.1 Caldimonas sp.
AGGCGACCGCGGCAGCGAGCGAGCCGACCGCGGCGCCGATGACGAGCGCGCTGTGCCAGCCGAACGCATCGTTGGCGAAGCCGGAGACGACCGAGCCGAGCATCTGCCCGGAGATGATCGCGAGCAACATGCGGCCGATCATCACCTGACGCTCGCTCATGTCGAAGCTGTCGCCGAGGCCGGCGAGGACGAGCGGGATCAGGCCGCCGGCGAAGATGCCGGCGCCGACCCGCGTCGCGAGGAGGAGCGTGAAGCTCGGCGCGAACGCGCCGGCGAGGAGCATCGCCGCGAGCCCGGCGACGCACACCTGGATGCAGCGGGGCTTCCCGAAGCGGTCGCCGATCGGCCCGAGGAAGGGCTGCGCGAGCGCGTATGGCAGCGCGTACGCGGAGTTGAGCATCGCCGCGGTCGCCGGCGCGACCGCGAAGTACGTCGCGACCGGCAGGACGATCGGGTCGGCCAGCCGGAGCGCGAAGCCGCTCGCGAACGCGCACGCGGCGTAGACGAGGAGGACCGGCACGAGCCGCGGGCGCGCGGACCGACCTCAGCCCGCGCGCATCAACGCTTCGATCTCGGCGGCGGCGACTGGAACGCCGCGGCTGATCAGCTCGCAGCCGTCGGCGGTGACGACGGCGTCGTCCTCGATCCGGATGCCGATGTTCCAGAAGCGCTCCGGGACGCCTTTGCCGGGCCGCACGTAGAGGCCCGGCTCGATCGTCACGACCATCCCGGGCTCGAGCTTGCGCGACGGCTTCTTGACCACGGTGCTGCCGAGCCAGTCGGGCTGCGCCACCGGAGCCTCTTCGGCGGCCTGGTAGTCGCCGACGTCGTGCACGTCGCGGCCGAGCCAGTGGCCGGTGCCGTGCATGTAGAACTTGCGGTACGCGGCCGATTCGATCACCGCGTCGAGGTCGCCGACGACGTCGCGGTCGAGCAGGCCGGTCTCGAGCATGCCCTGCGCAAGCACGCGCACCGCTGCGGCGTGCGCGTCGCGCAGGCGCGCGCCCGGGCGCGTCGCGTCGACCGCGGCGCGCTGCGCCGCCTCGACGATCTCGTAGAGCTCGCGCTGCGCAGCGCTGAAGCGGCCGTCGGCTGGAAAGGTGCGCGTGACATCGCTCGCGTAGCCGTCGAGCTCACAGCCGGCGTCGACCAGGCAGAGCTCGCCCGGGCGCAGCCGCGCTGCGCCCGGTGTGTAGTGGAGGATGCAGGCGTTGTTGCCGGCGGCGACGATCGGGCCATACGCGGGCCCTTCGGCACCCGAGCGGCGGAACTCGTGCAGCAGCTCGGCCTCGATCTCGTACTCCGCGAGAGACGTCGACGGATCGGCGGCGAAGCGGGTCGCGCAAAAGCGCATGACGCGGGCGTGCGCAGCAGCGCTGATCGAAGCGGCGCGCTTCATCGTCGCGATCTCGCCGGCATCCTTGCGCAAGCGCATCTCGGCGAGCAGGGGCGCGAGGTCGCGCTGCAAGGTCGGCGCCTCGACCCCCTCGCGGCTCTTCGCGCGCACCCCTTCGAGCCAGCCGCCGATGCGCTCGCCGAGACCGGGCGTGTCGAAGCTCCACCAGACCGCGGGCTGGTCGGCGAGGCGCGCGACCATCGTCTCGTCGAGCGCGTCGAGCGCCACCGCGGCGTCGACCCCGAGCGCCGCCGGCGCGGCGTCGGGGCCGAGGCGGATGCCGTCCCAGATCTCGCGCTCCGGGTCCTTCGGGCGGCAGACGAGCGTCGCGCGGTCGTCGCTTTCGATCACGAGCCAGGCGCTCGGCTCGCCGAAGCC
>DASXXO010000063.1:0-8082 GCA_036503045.1 Caldimonas sp.
ACACCACGCCCGGCATGCCGTAGCTCGGCGCTTCGGCGAGTCGGACGTTGCGCGGAATGACCGTGTCGAATACCTTCTCCCCGAAGTGCACCTTCAACTGCTCGCTGACCTGCGACTGCAGCGTGATGCGCGGATCGAACATGACGCGCAGGATGCCGATCACCTCGAGCTCGGGGTTGAGGTTCGCGTGCACCTGCTTGATCGTGTTGACGAGGTCCGACAAGCCTTCGAGCGCGAAGTATTCGCATTGCATCGGCACGACGACCCCGTGCGCGCTCGACAGGCCATTGAGAGTGAGCAGGCTCAGACTCGGCGGGCAGTCGATGAGGACGAAGTCGTAGTCGCCGGCAACGGCGGCCAGCGCCGAGCGCAAGCGTCGGTCGCGCCGCTCGAGCCCGACGAGCTCGACTTCGGCGCCGGCGAGCTCGCGGTTGGCGCCGACGACGTCGTATCCGCCCTTGGGACTTGCCTGCCGGACCTCGGCGATGGCGGCGTTCTCGAGCAGCACGTCGTACACGCTGAGGTCGAGCGCGCGCTTGTCGATGCCCGAGCCCATCGTCGCGTTGCCCTGCGGGTCGAGGTCGATGACCAGCGTGCGCCGGCCGAGGCGAGCGAGGCCCGCCGCCAGGTTCACGGTCGTCGTTGTCTTGCCGACGCCGCCCTTCTGGTTCGCAACACAGAAGATTCGCATCATCGAAGCCTTGGCCTTTTCGTTGTCATAACTAGATAGCGTGCGCACACTCCGATGAGCTTGAGAGTGACATCCAGACGATGCAGCGCTCGGCGTGCAGCAGTGGCACGTGCAGCGGCTCCACGTGGAACGCGATGCGGCGGAGGGCGTCGAGTTCGTCTGCCGGAGCCTTGCCTTTCATTGCCATCCATTCGCCCTGATCGGCCAACAGGTGTCGGCTCGCGCTCACCAGCCTGCTCAGGCTTCCAAGCGCCCGACTCGCAATCACGTCGAACTGCGGCCCTTGCATCGCCTCGGCCGCAACGTGGAGCGCCTTGACATTGCGGAGTCCCAGGGTCGCTGCAGCGTGGGTAACGAAGGCGGTCTTCTTGGCGACCTTGTCGATGCACATCACTTCCGTCTCAGGGCACGCCGCGGCGATGACCAGCCCCGGCAGGCCCGCGCCGCTCCCGACGTCGAGCAATCGCCCCGTGGCGGCGGACGGTCGATGCCGCGCGAGCGACGCCGCGCCGGCCAGACTGTCCAGAACGTGGTGGACGACGATCCCGCGCGGATCGCGGATCGCCGAGAGGTTGTAGGTCGCGTTCCAGCGCTCGAGCAAGCGGACGTATGCGACGAGCCGCTCGACGTCCGAAGCGGCCAGTGGCATCGCGAGTGCCCGGGCGCCCGCCGCGATGTGCTCGGCGAGATCGGCGTCGCTCGCCGCCGTCGCGGTCTGCTGGCGCTTCAAGCGTCGGCGCGCAGCAACTCGCGCCCGAGTCCGGCGTCCCGCCGCCCATGTCGTTTCACATGGACCAGCAAAAGCGAAATCGCGGCTGGCGTGATTCCGGGCAGGCGCGCGGCGGCGCCGACCGTCGCAGGGCGATGCGCCTTGAGCACCTGGCGCGATTCGAACGACAGCGCTCGCACGGTGTCGGGGTCGAAATCGGCGGGGATGAGCGTCGACTCGGCGCGCGACGCGCGTTCGACATCGGCGCGCTGCTTGGCGACGTACCCCGAATAGCGCGTCGCGGTCTCGATCTGGTCGATGACCTGATCGGCGAGCGCTCGGCCGGCCTCGGCGCGCAGTGTTCCACGTGAAACCAAGCCGTTGGCTGCGCCGGCGCTGTCGACCACGCGGTCGTACGTTGCGCCCGGGCGCCGCAGTATTTCGAGCGCGCTGCGCGTCTGCGCGCGCTCCTCGTCATGCTCGGGAACGGCGACGCGCGTCGAAGTCAGGCGCGTGGTTTCACGTGAAACGAGCTCGCGCTTGCGCGCAAAGAACTCCCAGCGGCGGTCGTCGACCAGCCCGAGCCGTCGACCTTGCTCGGTCAGACGCAGGTCGGCGTTGTCCTCGCGAAGTTGCAGCCGGTACTCGGCACGGCTCGTGAACATCCGGTACGGCTCCGTCACGCCTTTGGAGACGAGATCGTCGATCAGCACTCCCAGGTACGCCTGCGCGCGTGCCGGAACCCAGGGCGACTGTTCCCGCGCTTTCAGCGCCGCGTTGACGCCTGCGTGCAAACCCTGTGCGGCCGCCTCCTCGTACCCCGTCGTTCCGTTGATCTGACCGGCGAAGAACAATCCGGCGATCGCCTTGGTTTCGAACCATGGGTGAAGCGCGCGCGGGTCGAAGTAGTCGTACTCGATGGCATAGCCCGGGCGGACGATGTGCGCGTTCTCGAGACCGGCAATCGAGCGAACCGTGTCGATCTGGACCGAGAACGGCAGCGACGTCGAGATGCCGTTCGGATAGACCTCGTGCGTTCCGAGGCCCTCGGGCTCGAGGAAGATCTGGTGCGAGTCCTTGCCCGCGAAGCGATGCACCTTGTCTTCAATGCTCGGGCAATACCGCGGGCCGACGCCTTCGATCTTTCCCGTGAACATCGGGCTGCGGTCGAAGCCAGCCCGGATGATGTCATGGGTGCGGGCGTTGGTCTGGGTGATCCAGCACGAGACCTGGCGCGGATGCTGGCGCGGATCCCCGAGGAAGCTGAACACGGGGAGATCGTCGACATCGTGCCCGGGACCGATGCCGTCGCCGGGCTGCTCGAGAAGCTTTGAATAGTCGATGGTCCGGCCGTCGAGACGGGGCGGCGTTCCCGTCTTCAGGCGGCCTTGCGGCAGCTGCAGCTCCTTCAGACGTGCGGAGAGCGTGCGCGCGGGAGGTTCGCCGGACCGCCCCCCGGGATGACTTTCGAGTCCGACGTGGATGCGCCCGTCGAGAAAGGTACCGGCGGTGAGAACCACGCAATGCGCATCGAAGCGAACGCCCACTTGCGTAATAACGCCGACCACATGCTCACCCTCGACGACCAAATCGTCGCAGGCGCCTTGAAAGAGGAGCAGCTTGGGCTGATTCTCGAGGCGCCGCCGGATCGCCGCCTTGTAGAGGACACGATCGGCTTGGGCGCGCGTCGCCCGAACCGCCGGACCCTTCGAGCCGTTCAGGATCCGGAAGTGGATGCCCGCCTCGTCGGCGGCAGCAGCCATCGCTCCCCCGAGCGCGTCGATCTCCTTGACGAGGTGACCCTTGCCGATCCCGCCGATCGACGGGTTGCAGCTCATCTGCCCGAGCGTCTCGATCGAATGCGTCAGGAGCAGCGTCGACGCGCCCATGCGCGCCGCAGCAAGGGCGGCCTCGGTGCCGGCGTGGCCGCCGCCGACGACGATGACGTCGAAACGCCTGGGAAAGTGCATGGGCTGCTCGGGCACGGAAGCGCCCATTGTATTTTTTCGCCTCCGATCAGGCCGGAGAAGGTCCGGACGGCGCGAGACCCGCAGTCGCGGGTCGCAGCATCTCCGTGTGGTCGATGCCGTCCTCGAGATACGGCGGACCAATCACGACGAATCCGAGCGACGCATAGAACGACTCGAGCCGCGTCTGCGCGCCGATGCGGACCGCCGTCGCCGGCCATGTCGCTGCGGCGTGCTGCAGGGCGCGCACCATCAGCGTGCGGCCAAGGCCGCGACCGCGACCGATGCCCACCGTGAGGACGCGACCGATCGACGCCTCGGCGTACTTCGCGCCCGGCTCGAGCAGCCGAGCATATGCGGCGGGCTCGCGCTGCAGCGGCGACCAGGCCGCGAGGTGGAAAGCGCGCTCGTCGAGCCCGTCGACGTCGAGGTACACGCAGTGCTGCTCGATCGCGAACACCTTCTGGCGCGCCATGTAGATCGCCTGCAGCTCGCGCGCTGTCAGCGCGTCGAACGTGGTGAACCGCCAGACCAGCGCCAGCTCCGGCCCGTCAGGCGCCGCGCCCGTCATTTCACCGCCGCCTGGTCCAGGTGGCGCGCCACGTACCAGACGCCGACCGCCGTCAGCACCGCGCAAACGAACAGCGGGATCAGCACCTGCGAGGCGCCCAGCGCCTCACCCTTGAGCACGCGCGTCATCAGCGTGTTCTGCGCCAGGGCAGGCGCCCACAGGTGCCACGACGCCTCGCCGCCGAGGTCGAACAGGGTGACGAGCGGCAGCAGCGACACGGCGAGGACGACGATCGTCGAGCTCGCCTGCGCTTCCTTGAACGTGCGGCAGCGGATCGCCACGGCCATCAACACGGCGGCGAGCGCAGCCGCCAACGGCAGCAGCAGCAGGATGAAGAGACCGGCCTCGCGCGGCCCGTACTGGAACATCGCCGCGAGGGTGTCGCTGCGCAACACCCACTGGCCCGGCAGGAAGCTGAAGCAGCTGAGCACGGCGATCAGCATGCTGACGCACGCGACTGCGCCCCACTTGCCGCCGACGAGCGCCCATCGCTCGGCCGGATTCATCAGCAGCGGCTCGAGCGAGCCGCGCTCGCGCTCGCCCGCGGTCGTGTCGAGCGCGGCGTTGAGCGCGCCGTAGAGCACCGCCATCATCACGAAATACGGCAGCATGCCGGTGATGCGGGTGGCGCGCGTCTGCGTGCTCGCGAGGTCGCGGTCCTCGACCTGCATCGGCTCGAGCAGCTGCGCGGAGACGCCGCGCAGCGCCAGACCGAGCAGCGCGCGCTCGCGGCTGAATGCGCCGAGGAGCCGCTCGATCCGCACCGTACTCGCCTCCGAGCGCGTGTTGGCGCTGTCGGAGACGATCTCGACCACCGGCACGTCGCCACGGACGAGAGCCGCCTCGAAATCCTCGGGCACGACGACGACCGGATCGCTGAAGCTCGAGCGGCGCAGCCGTGCTTCGAAGTCGGTCGGCGCTTCCTTGACGAGGTAGGTCTGGCGCTCGAAGAAGTTGCGCAGCGTCGGCGCATGCGCGAGGCCCGCCACGTACACCTCGCGCTGCTCGGCGCGCGACTCGAGCGAGGCGACGAGCCCGGAGATCGCGAGCAGGACCAGCGGCCCCATCAGCACGGAAGAGAGCAGCACGATCGCGAGCGTGCGCCGGTCGCGCAGCGCGTCGCGCAGCTCCTTGCGAAGGACGACGAAGAAGGTCGCGACCGATCGCCTCACGGCGCCGCTCCCGCGCCGGCGCGCTCGGCACCGAACGCAAGCTTGACGAACGCTTCCTCGAAGTCGCGCTCGCCGGTATCGGCAAGGAGCGCCTCGACGGTGCCGGTCGCGACCGTGCGGCCCTGCGCGACGACGACGACGCTGTCGCACAGCCGCTCGACCTCCTGCATGATGTGGGTCGAAAAGACGATGCACTTCGCGCCGCCCGCGGGCGTGCGCAGCCAGCGGAGGCTCTCGCGCAGGGCGCGCGTCGCCAGCACGTCGAGCCAGTTGGTCGGCTCGTCGAGGACGATGTGCGCCGGGTCGTGGACGAGAGCGCGCGCCAGCGCGGTCTTCATCCGCTCGCCCTGGCTGAATCCGGCGGCACGGCGGTCGAGCAGCGCGGTCATCTCGAACATGCGAGCGAGCTCCTCGGCGCGCGCGTCGGCGGCGTCGCGCTCCATGCCGTGCAGGGCGCCGTAGTAGACGATGTTCTCGCGCGCGGTCAGGCGCGGGTAGAGGCCGCGCGCGTCCGAGAGCACGCCCAGCCGCGCGAGCACCTCGCGCGGGCGGCCGACGACGTCGATCCCGTCGACCCGCATCGATCCCGCGTCGGGCGCGATGAGCGCCGCGAGCATGCGCAGCGTCGTCGTCTTGCCGGCGCCGTTCGGGCCGAGCAGACCGGTGATCGAGCCGTTCGGCGCGTCGAACGAAACGTCGCGCACGGCGTGGACGCGCCGCTCCCCATCGCGCTCCTGCGACGCCGCCTCGCTCCCGCAGTCGCGCTGCCCGCGCGCACGCCGCGCGCGCGGCGCCACCGCGAACGACTTGGCAAGCTGCCGCACTTCGATCATCGCAGTACTCCGGATGCCGCCGTCAGCTCGGCACCGAGCGGCCGAAATGCCGGCGGCCGCGGCACGCTCGCCGCGCACTTCGCATCGACGGCAAGCGCGTCGCCGTCGCTCGTCGCATCGATGAAGCGAAACAGAACGTCGCGCGTGCAGCCGATCGCGAGCACGCCATGTCCGGCGTTGGCGACGACGACGTGGCGCGCCATCGGCCCGAGCGCGCGAACGACGCGCTCGCCGTGGCGCGGCGGCGTCGCCGGATCGATCCCGCCGCTCAGCACCAGGACCGGCACCGCGCTCGTCGTCATCGTGTAGAACCCCGCCGGCACCTCGCCGCGCGGCCAGACCGCGCACAGCCGCTCGTAAAAGCGGGCGAATTCGGTGCCGAACTCCGCGCCCGGCCGGTCGCCCGCGAGACGCAGGCGCGGCACGTCCTCGGCGCAGACGACCGAGAGGTGCATGCCGGTCGCGATCCGCATCGCCTTGCGGCTGGTGAAGGTCGCGTTCAACCCGACCAGGCCGGCGAAGTCGCCGTGCGCTGCCATGTCGATCGCCGCCGGAAGCGCGGCCGCAAGCTGCGGCGCGTAGAGCGCGTTGCGCAAGGCGCCGAGCAGCATGTCCCGGCTCAGGACGAACTCTTCGCTGCGACCGGTGAGCGGGTGCGCGGCCTTGATCGTTCGCGGCAAGGAGGCGAGCAAGGCGGCGACTTGCGCGCGCAGTTCGGGATGCTCGCGCGCACACGCGGCTTCGGCGGCGCAGGCTGCGAGGAGCGCGTCGAGCGCGGCCTGGTTGTCCTCGGAGAAGCTCGCAGGCAACACCATGTCGGGCGGCACGGCGCCGTCGAGCACGCTGCGCCGCACCGACTTCGGGAACTGGCGCTGGTACTCGAGCGCGACCCGTGTCCCGTACGACGCGCCGACGAGATCGATCTGCTCGGCGCCGAGCGCGCTGCGGACGGCGTCGAGATCCTGCACCGCGATGCTGGTCGTGAAGAAGCGCAGGTCGCCTTCGCCGCGGAGATAGGGAAGCTTCAGCAGCTCCGCCTTGCACTGGACCGCGAGGCGCACTTGGCGCTCGGGATCGGCCTGCTCGCTGAGCGTCTCGTGTTCGGGGTCCTGGCACGACAGTGGGGCCGAGCCGCCGGTGCCGCGCTGGTCGACGAAGACGATGTCGCGCCGGTTGTTGAGGCGGCTGAAGAGAGGCATCGTCGCCGCCGCGACCGACACCGCGCTCTGCCCCGGGCCGCCGGCGAGGAGGAACACCGGGTCGGCGAACTTGCGCCGCGCCATCGCCGCAACGACGACATAGCGGATCGCGATCTGGGCGCCCGCAGGCGCCGCGGGATCGAGCGGTCGCTGCAGCGTGCCGCACAGGACGCCCTGACGAATCCCCGCGACGTGGCAATCGGCGAGCGGCGCCGGCGCTGTCGCCTTGTCGCCGGGGGGCGGAACGCTCTCGCACTCCGCGGCGAGCGCTGCGGCGAGCGCTGCGCCGGCCACGACGCCTCGGCACGCCGCGCGGACGACGCCAGACCGCGACGTCATTCGCCGAGCGTGCGCTTCAGCTCGCCACCACTGACCAGCCGCTCGAGCTCGTCCGCACCGCCGACCAGCGTTCCGCGCACGAAGACCATCGGGAACGTCGGCCAGCCGGTCCACATCTTGAGCGTGCCGCGCCGGCGCCAGCCGCCGAAGTAGCTGCCGTATTCGAGATAGTGGTAGGCGATGCCGGCTGCATCGAGCAGCTTGCGGGCACGCCGCACGTGCGGGTTCCCGACCATGCCGACGACGAGCACCGGATTCGACGTCGCCGCCGCCTGCACGTTGTGGACGATGTCGGCGTTGAGGTTGGCAACGGTCTCGCGGATCGCCGGGTGCAGGCGAGCCTCTTCGAGGATGGTGCGGGGCATGGCGGCGGGCGGCGGGCGGCGGTTCGACGACCGCGCACCATACCCGATCGCCGACGCGACCGGCGCGCCGGTCAGCCGGCGAGGACGCCGCGCTGGAAGTCGTGCACAGCGCGCTGCAGCTCGGCGGCCGTGTTCATCACGAACGGCCCGTACTGCGCGATCGGCTCGCCGAGCGGCCTGCCTGCGACGAAGAGGACACGGGCGGGCGCGCTCGCCTCCGCCGACACGGCGAAGCG
>DASXXO010000064.1:0-11010 GCA_036503045.1 Caldimonas sp.
AGCTTGTCCCTCTCGGTGAGCGTCACCTCGCGTGCTGCCCAGATATCGGGCTTGGCCACGTCGTGGCCGGCGATGTAGTCGCGCAGCACCTCGGCTTGGGCGGCGCTGAGTGGCAGGCCGAACTTCAGGTTGTTGTGCGCCGAGACCAGCGCCCAGGCCTGCGGCGCATCGAGCGCACCGGACTTGGCCAGCGCTGGATCGAGTTCGGTCTTGACTTCGGCGAGCGTGGCGGCCCGGCTGTTCAGGCGCGCGAAACGGTAACCGGTCCGGATGCCGTCCTGCGTCACGTCCCATGGCAGAGGCATGACCTGCGCCTGGTAGCGCTTGCGAAACGCCTGCTCGTAGGCCGGCCCCGAGGCGTTGCCCGTGTCCAGCGCCGCCTGCAGCCGCGCCCGCGCCGTGAGGCCACTCAGGAGGCGGCTCGCGGGCTTGTCCTCGAGCGCGCGCAACGCGTCCACGGTCCGCAGGCCGCCGCCGTAATCGCCCGCCAGCTCCTGCAAGTCGACCTTCGCGGCGAGGATCTGGCGCAGTGTCGAGCGGTCCTCGATCTCGTAGTCGGCAAGGACCTTGTCCAGATCGGCGCGCACCCGGGCGGCGAAAGGAGCGAAGGTCGCTTCGTCACTCTCGACAAACCGACTCGCGCTGCCCGGGAGCCGGTAGCTGAAGCGCGGCAGGTCCGCCTGGCGCGTGATCTTTGGCTTGGCATCGCCGGCGAGTGCGGCAACAGGAGTCAGTGTCCACAGCAGGCATGCGATCAGGAGCTGGAGACGGGCAAGAAGCTTCGGCGTTCGATTCGTCGTGTCCATGGCCGAAGTCTTCTGAGCTGTCGAGGCGGGATTTATAGCCGATGACTGCCGGAGCGCCCGGGGGCGTTGCGGTAGGCGATCTACGAACTACAGCTCGCCTGGGCTCCGGAGCAAGCGGCCTGGGCCGCGCTCGCGCTTGCGCCCGGCGTCATCCATGCGGGCGAGGACGGCTCGGGCGCGCATGCAGCCTTCTCCTCAACGACCGATCGCCATGTACTCGAAGCCCTCGGCGCGGATCTCGGGGCCATAGAGATTGCGGCCGTCGAAGACGACGGGCTGCTTGAGCGCTTCCTTGAGCGCGCTCAGGTTGGGGCTCTTGAACGCCTTCCAGTCGGTCATGACGATCAGCGCGTCGGCGCCCTGCACCGCCTGCATCGGCGCCTCGGCATAGCGCAGGCGCTCGAGCAACTCGGGGCGCGCCGCCAGGTCGGTCGGCAGCGCGCGCTGGGCTTCCGGCATCGCGACCGGGTCGTAGGCGACGACCGCGGCGCCGCGTTCGAGGAGCGCCTTGATCATGACCCGGCTCGGTGCCTCGCGCATGTCGTCGGTGTTCGGCTTGAACGAGAGGCCCCAGAGGGCGAATGTGCGCCCGCCGAGATCCTCGCCGAAACGGCGCACGACTTTGTCGACCAGCACATGCTTCTGCGCCTCGTTGACCGCGCGCACCGCTTCCAGCACCTGCAGCCGCTGGCCGTGCTCGACGGCGGTGCGCATGAGCGCCTGCACGTCCTTGGGGAAGCAGCTTCCGCCATAGCCGACGCCTGCGTAGAGAAAGCTGTAGCCGATGCGCGGGTCGGCACCGATCCCGCGCCGCACCTGCTCGATGTCGACGCCCAGCTTGTCGGCGAGATTGGCGAGCTCGTTCATGAAGCTAATGCGCGTCGCGAGCATCGCGTTCGCGGCGTACTTGGTGAGCTCGGCGGCGCCGAGGTCCATGTGCATGATCCGGTCGCGCTGGCGGTTGAACGGCGCGTAGAGCCTCGCCATCGCGTCGCGCGCGTGTTGCCCCGACTCGCCCGGCTCGGTGCCGATGACGATCCGGTCGGGGCGCATGAAATCGTCGACCGCCGCGCCTTCCTTGAGAAATTCGGGATTGGCGACGACCGCGAGCGGCGCTGCGGGCAGGTGCATCGCTTCCTCGTCCCCCTTGGCGCGGCGGTGGCCGAGCTCCTCGTCGATCACCGCCCGCACCTTGCCCGCGGTCCCGACGGGGACGGTCGACTTCTGCACCACCACCTTGAACGCCTGCATATGGCGGCCAATGCTGCGCGCCGCGGCGAGCACGTGTGTCAGGTCGGCGCTGCCGTCCTGACCCGCGGGGGTTCCGGTGGCGATGAAGATCACTTCGCCGTGGCGCACCGCGAACGCGACATTGGCGGCGAAGTGCAGCCTGCCGAAGGCCGTGTTGCGCTCGACCATCTCCGGCAGGTCGTGTTCGTGAATCGGCACTCGGCCGGCGGAGAGGTGGTCGATCTTGCTGCGGTCGACGTCGAAGACGACGACGTCGTTGCCGATCTCGGCCAGGCACGCGGCGGTGACCAGGCCGACATAGCCACTTCCCAGGACGGTGATGTTCATGGTGATTCGGAGGCGTTGGCTGCGGGCGTCGAGCGCTGGCGTCGACGCGGCGAACTGTATCCCGACCGTGCGCCACGAAACGGTCTACATTCGATTGGCGCGTGGTGACGCGATGCCATCCTGGACGCCGAATTTCGACTGGATCACCGACCATCTCGCGGTCGGCGGAAGTTTTCGCCGGGAGCAAACGGAGCGTCTGACGGAGCACGGCATCCGCGCCGTCGTCGACCTGCGCAACGAGGACGTCGACGACGAGCGGCTGCTCGGCCGCCACGGCATCGAGCTGCTGCATCTGCCGACCCAGGACATGTGCGGCGTCGCCCAGGAGCACCTCGATCGGGGCGTGCGCTTCGCGGTGCGCCATCTCGACCGCGGCGAGCGCGTCCTCGTGCACTGCGAGCACGGCATCGGCCGCTCCGCGGTGCTGGCGCTGTGCATCCTGGTGCAGCGCGGCCGGGCCCCGCTCGAGGCACTTGACCTGCTCAAGGATCGGCGCGCCCGCATCGCGCCGTCGCCCGAGCAGTTCGCTTGCTGGTCGCGCTGGCTCGAGCAGCATCGCCGCGTCCACGCGTCGGTCTGGCAAGTGCCTGATCTCGACGACTTCAAGACGATCGCCTACCGGTGACGACGCCGGACTGACGCTGGTCCATGGCGACAGCTCGCTCGGCGCGCGATGCCGCTCCGAGGTTTCGCACCGCGCGGCTGCGCACGGCGCGTGAGCGCTACGCCGGCCTTCGCACGGCGCTTGCGTCGGGAATCGTCACGCCACCAGCGCGCTGACGAGCTCGCCCGGCGCCTCTTCGGCCGGGCACTGGACCTGGCTGCGCGTCTCCGCGGGGCGGATCCAGCGCAGCTGGAACGCCAACTGGCCGCCGACGACGAACAGCTCGACCGCCCAGCGCGACAGCGACGAACCGATGCGCACGGACGAGACGTTGACGATGCGCCCATCGCCGTCGGTGGTCAGCGACGCATTCATCGAGCACGAGTAGAGCAGCAGCAGCGCTGCGCCCAGGCAAGTCGCGAGAAGGAGCGGTCGTCGCACGGCGAACCTCGGGTCTGCATAGCGCGATGGTAACGCGCCCCCCGTGCGCCGGTCGGACACGATGAGGCGACGCGTCGGACAAGTGCGCGACATGCGCCAGAGCGGGGTTGCAAGCGCCCGGCAGCTTCAATAATCGCGGCTGCCTGCCAGATGGAAATGGCGACACCGACTAGAGCGGCCCACTGGCTCAACCTCAACCACCATGGAGATTCCGATCATGAAAAAGCATGCAGTCCTGCTCGCCAGCGCCCTTGCGGCGATCGCGTTCTCGTTGCCCGCCGGCGCAGCCGACGACGCGGCGAAGGCGTCGATGCGCCAGGCCGACGACTCCTACTCGATGGCCAAGAAGCAGGCCAAGGCCGACGAAAAGGCCGCGCTGGCGCAATGCGACACCAGGAGCGGCGAGGCCAAGGAGCAGTGCAAGAAGGACGCGAAGGCCAACTACGACAAGACGATGGCCGACGCCGAAGCGACCCACGACAAGGCGAAGGCCGACTACAAGGCGAAGAAGTAGGACGCTTCGCTGCAATGAAAACGGCGCCCGAGGGCGCCGTCTTCTCGAGCCTGAAGAACCGCTTCTAGCGGACCACGGCCATCTGCTCGCGCTTGTCGCCCTTGTAGGTGTAGAGCGTCAGCGCGCCGTTCTTGATGTCGCCCTTCTCGTCGAACGAGATGTTGCCGGTGACGCCCTTGTAGTCGGCCGTCTTGGCCAGCACCGGCAGGTAGACCTTGGGATCGGCCGAGCCGGCCTTGACCATCGCTGCCACCATCACGTTGACCGCGTCGTAGACGTAGGGGGCATAGATCTGCACGTCGGTGCCGAACTTCTTCTTGAAGTCCTCCTAGAACTTGTCCATGCCGACCTTCTGCTCACCCTCGACGCCACCGGCCTCGGCGCAGACGACCTGGCCGTCAGCCATGGCGCCGCCGGAGAGCTTGGGCAGCTCGGCCGAGCAGATGCCGTCGCCGCCCATGAACTTCGAGTTGATGCCGAGCTGCTTCATCTGCCGCATCATCGGGCCGGCGACGGCGTCCATGCCGCCGTAGAAGATGATGTCGGGCTTCTTCGCCTTGATCGCGGTCAGGATGGCGGTGAAGTCGGTCGCCTTGTCGGTCGTGAACTGCGTGTCCTGGATCGCGCCGCCCGAGGCCTTGACGGCCTTGGCGAACTCCTCGGCGACGCCCTGCCCGTAGGCGGTGCGGTCGTCGATCGTGACAATCGACTTGCCCTTCAGCTCTTTGACCGCGTAGCGGCCGAGCGTGCCGCCGAGGTGCACGTCGTCGGCGACGACGCGAAATGTCGTCTTGAAGCCCTGGCGCGTGTACTTCGGATTGGTCGCCGACGGCGAGATCTGCGGGATGCCGGCGTCGCTGTAGATCTTCGAGGCCGGGATCGAGGTGCCCGAGTTCAGGTGGCCGATCACGCCGTTGACCTTGGCGTCGACCAGCTTGTTCGCGACCGCGGTGCCTTGCTTCGGGTCGGCGGCGTCGTCTTCGGCGAGCAGCTCGAACTTCGCCTTCTTGCCGCCGATGGTGACGCCCTTGGCGTTCAGATCATCGATCGCCATGCGGGCGCCGTTCTCGTTGTCCTTGCCGAGGTGGGCGATCCCGCCGCTGGTCGGCGCGACGTGGCCGATCTTGACGACCATGTCCTGCGCCGAGACGCTGCCGGCGAAGATCGCCGCGGCCGCGGCTGCGACCAGGTTCAGTTTGATTTGCATGCAATTACCTCCGGATGAATCGATTGGTCGGACGCTGCCCGCCCGAAGCACGCGACGATAACGCAATTGGCAGGCCCTTCTGCATCGGGAATTCCATCGTCAACCGATGCGGCCCCCGATCAGTTCACCGTTCCTCGCGGCGGCCGAGCTCCTTGGCGATCGCGTGCGCGACGATGTCGCGCATGGCGGCGGTCAGTTCCTTGCGCGCGTCGCGCACCAGCGAGTCGGTGGCGCGCGCGAGGATGGGCGCGAGCGCCTCGCGCAGGCGCACTTCCAGCATCAGCTCGACCTGCCGCTGCAGGTCGGCGAGCACGCGCTGGGTGAGCTGGACCTCGCTCGCGGTCGCGCCTGGCTTTGCCGGCGGAGTCGCCCGGGCGGGCGCAGCCGAGGTCGAGGCCGCCGGGGTCGGGGCGGAAGGGCGCGCGGCCGGGGCACCGGCGGCCGGGGTCGCCGGCACAGACGCGGACGCGGTCGGCGCGGACTGCCCAGGCGACGGCGTCGCCGAGGAAGGCGCCGGCGCCGGCGCTGCGGCGGTCGGGGCGGCTGCCGGCGGCACCGATGTCGTCGCCGAAGGCGTGGGCGTCATCGCTGACGGCGCAGGCGTCGCCGCCACTGACGTCGCGGGCGGTGCTGCGGACGCCGGCACATGGGCTGTCGGCAGCGCGCGCGCGGTGGCCGGTGCGGGTGCGGGGGGCGCGGGAGCGGTAGCGGGTGCCGGTACAGGTACGGGTGGCGCGGGAGCGGCGGCCGGCATCGCAGTCGACGCCGCCGCCGGGGCGGCTGCCGGCACCGCCGCGCTCGCAGGAGGATTCGCCGGCGCGGCTGCCGGCGGCGCCTCGGGCGGCGCCGGCGGCGCGCTGCCGGGCCACGTGACCACCTCGGTCAGGGTCGGGATCGACCCGGGAGGCGGACGGCCCGTGCTCACGTGGGCACCTCGTGGCGCTGGATCGGATAGCCGCGCCGCGCGTACGCCTTCCACCGCTCGCGCGCCGCCTGCCGGTCGCGCTCATCGAGCGAGACGACCTCCAGCACGCGTTCGAAGGTCTCGAAGGCAGGCGGTGTGCCGTCGCCGAGGTTCAGCAGCGCGCCATGCAGCGGTGCGTCGATCGGGTTCTCGCCGAGCCAGATCGTCGTCGCATGCAAGGCTTCGGGAATCTCCGCGCGCTGCTCGATCCAGCTGTGGGCAAGGAATTCCGGCGCGGAGAAGCTCCACAGCTCGCGATCGATCTCGCGCAGCGACTCGGCCGGGCCGGTCACCGCGACCGCCATGCCCTGGCGCCGGGCGCGCCGCAGCAACCGGCACGCATACCCGCTGCGGCTCGGCACGTTGAAGTAGAAGCTGATCTCGGTCATGCCTCCCGGCACCGCGACGTCACTTTGCGTGGCCGAGGACGAAGTGGGTGAGCAGCCCGACCGGCCGCCCGGTCGCGCCCTTCTGCGCGCCAGACTTCCAGGCCGTGCCGGCGATGTCGAGGTGGGCCCACGGATACTTGCCGGTGAAGCGGCGCAGGAACATTGCCGCAGTGATCGCGCCTCCCGGCCGGCCGCCGACGTTCGCCACGTCCGCGAAGTTGGTCTTCAGCGCTTCGTCGTACTCCTCGTCGAGCGGCAGGCGCCAGCACGGGTCGAGCGCGCTCTGGCTCGCCGCGAGCATGCGCGCGGCGACCGCGTCGTCGCTGCTGAAGAGACCCGAGTTGTGATGGCCGAGTGCGATGACGCACGCGCCCGTCAGCGTCGCGACGTCGACCACCACCGCCGGCTTGAAGCGCTCGGCATAGGTCAGCGCGTCGCACAGGATGAGTCTTCCCTCGGCGTCGGTGTTGAGGATCTCGATCGTCTGCCCCGACATGCTGGTGACGACGTCGCCCGGCTTGATCGCGTGCCCGCTCGGCATGTTGTCGCAGGTCGGCACGAGCACCACGAGGTTGACGCGCGCCTTCAGCGAAGCGACGGCGGCCAGCGTGCCGAGCACGCTCGCGGCGCCGCACATGTCGAACTTCATTTCGTCCATCTCGGCACCGGGCTTGAGCGAGATCCCGCCGGTGTCGAAGGTGATCCCCTTGCCGACCAGGACGACCGGCGCCTGCGTCTTGGCTGCGCCGTCGTAGCGCGCGACGATGAAGCGCGGCGGCTCGTCCGAGCCCTGCGCGACGGCAAGGAACGCGCCCATGCCGAGCTTCTCGATCGCCTTCCGGTCGAGGACCTCGACGTCGAACTCGAGCTGCTTGCCGATCTTCTTCGCCTGCTGGCCGAGCCAGGTCGGCGTGCATTCGTTGCCCGGCCGGTTGCCGAACTCGCGCGCGAGGGTCACGCCCGCGGCGATCGCCTCGCCCTGGCGCAGGCCCTGCTGCACCGCCTTCTGCTCGCTGCGCTGGCAGAGGATGGTCACCGAGGTCGGCGTCCACGCCGGCGTGGCGCTCGGCTTGGTGTGGGTGTAGACGTAGGTCGCATCGGCGACGGCGAGCACTGCGGCTTCGGCGTGCGCGGCTCCGACCCCCGTGCCGCTGAGCGCCGCGATGCCGACGGTCTTCGCGCCGCTCGACTTGAGCGCGCCGAGGCCGCCCGCGAGCGCGGCCCTGAACGATCTCGGCGTCTCGTCGCCGGCGACCGCGATCACCACGCGACGCGCCGCAATCCCCGCCGGCTGGTATGCGTAGAGCTGCTTGCCCTTCTTCAGCACCAGGTCGCCGTCGCTCACGGCCTTGTCGACGAGGTTCGCCAGCGGCCCTGCGAGCGCGGGACCGGGCCGCTCGCCGATCACGAGAACGAGCGCGTCGACGTCGATGTCGGCAAGCCCGGACGGAGCGGCGGTCTGAGGTCTGAAGTCCATAATTCCCGCGTAGAGACTAAGAGCGGACGATGTTATTCGATTCGACACTGCGCCGAGAGCTCGCGCGCAACTTCGGCGCGACGCTTGTCGTCATCCTGACGATCGTGCTGACGATCATGTTCATCCGCAATCTCGGCCAGGCCGCGGGCGGACGGATTGCGCCGCAGGACGTGATGCTGCTGCTCGCCTACATCGGTCTCGGCCAGCTGTCGACCATGCTCGCGCTGTCGCTCTTCATCGCCGTCGTCGCGACGCTCTCGCGCATGTACCGCGCCAGCGAGATGACGATCTGGTTCGCCAGCGGCATCCCGCTCAGCCGCTTCGTCGGCCCGGTGCTGCGAACGAGCTGGCCGGTGTTGCTGCTGATCGCCGTCCTGTCTCTCTTCGTCTGGCCGTGGCAGAACGAACGAAGCCAGGTGCTGAAGGACCAGTTCGAGCGCCGCTCCGACCTGTCGCGCATCGCTCCCGGCCAGTTCCAGACCTCGGCCGATGGCGAGCGCACGTTCTTCTTCGAAGGCGGCGCGAGCGGCGCCGCGATCGGCCGCAACGTCTTCATCGTCTCGTCGCACGGAGCGGTCGAGTCCGTGATTTCGGCGAAGTCGGGCGCGATCCGCAACGAGGACGAAGGCCGCTTCCTCGTCTTGCAGAAGGGCCAGCGCAACGAGGAGAACGCGAGCAACGGCGAGCGCACCCTGTCGCGCTTCGAGACTTATCGCGCCGAGGCGGGCGAGCGGGTGCGCGATGCCGCCGGCGGCCTCGTCCCGCGCGCAATGGCGACGATGGACCTGCTCGCGAAGCCGACCGCGCCGAACCAGGGCGAGCTCGCCTGGCGCCTCGGCCTTGTCCTCGCCGCTTCCAACATGCTGGTCCTCGGCATCGGCATGTCGGCGTCGAACCCGCGCCACGCGAGCAACTGGAATCTGCTGTTCGCGCTGCTCGGCTTCTTCGCGTATTACAACTTCATCAACCTGTCGCAGGCGTGGGTCACTGCCGGGCGGATCGGTCTCGGCACGGCGCTCGTCACGATCCATGGCGGCGCGTTCGTGCTCGGGCTCGTCCTGCTCTGGTGGCGCGAGAACGGCATGCGCCGTGTTCCCGCCGCGGTCCGGCGCAGACGGCGCCGGCGCGCGATCGCCGCATGAGGACGGTTCGGCGCCTCTTCTATGTCGACATCACGTCCGCGGTCGTCTTTGTCGCGGCCGCATTCCTCGCCCTCTTCTTTTTCATCGACTTCACCGACGAGCTGCGCGACGTCGGCAAGCACGACTACACCGCCGCCCATGCCGCCGCCTACTCGCTTCTCCTCGCTCCGGGGCACCTGTACGAGCTGATGCCGATCGCGGTCCTGATCGGGACGATCTACGCCCTTGCCCGCCTGGCGCAGACGTCGCAGTACACGATCCTGCGCACCGGCGGTCTGGGCCCCGGACGGGCGCTCTGGTTGCTCACCAGCCTGGCGCTCGTCTTCGGCGCCCTCACCTTCGTCGTCGGCGATTTCCTCTCGCCGCTGAGCGAGCGGATCGCGAGCCAGTTGCGCGCCGGCTACAGCGGTGGGCTGTGGCTGGGCCGCTCCGGTGCGTGGATCAAGGAGCGCGAGATGGGCCCGGGCGGCGAGCGCAACTACTCGATCAACGTCGGCTCGGCCGAGCGCGGCACCCTGCTGCGCAACGTCCGCATCTTCGAGTTCGACGGCGACGGCCGGCTCGCGAGCCGGACCGCGGCGGCCGAGGCCGACGTTGGTCGCGACGGCACGTGGACGCTGAAGGACGCGACCGTCACTCGCTGGGTCGAGGCCGGCAATGACTCGTCGGCGCACGAGGAGCGGCTGGCGCAAACAGTCTGGAAGACCTCTCTGTCGCCCAAGCTCGTCGCCGCAGCCGTGCTGCCGGTGACGACGATGTCGACCATCGATCTCTGGCGCTACATCGCCCATCTTGCCGACAACGAGCAGGCGGCGCAGCAGCAGAAGATCCAGTTCTGGAGTCGCGCGCTCTACCCGTTCGCCTGCCTGGTGATGGTCGGCCTGGCGCTGCCGTTCGCCTATCTGCATGCCCGCTCGGGCGGGGTCAGCATGAAGGTGTTCGCGGGAATCATGCTCGGCGTCAGCTTCGTGCTGCTCAACAACGTGTTCCGCCACCTGGGCCTCCTCGGCAACTGGACGCCGTGGGTCGTCGCGGCGACCCCGGGCGCGGTCTATCTCCTGCTGTCGCTGGCCGCGTTCGGCTGGCTGGTGCGGTTCCGCTAGGGTCCGGCCGTGACCCAGGCCATCGTCCTTTTCGCCCACGGCGCACGCGATCCGCGCTGGGCAGCGCCGTTCGAGGCCGTCGCGGCACGGGTGCGCGCGGCAGCGCCGGGATGGCCGGTCGCGCTCGCCTACCTCGAGTTGATGACGCCGGCCCTCGGCGACGCCGTCGCCGGCCTGATCGACGAAGGCGCGACCCGCATCGACATCGTGCCGCTCTTTCTCGGCACCGGCGGCCACCTGCGCGACGACCTGCCGCCGCTGGTCGATGCGCTCCGCGCCGAGCACCCCGGCGTCGTCATCACGCTGCACGCGGCGATCGGCGAGCACGCGCAAGTGATCGACGCCATCGCGCGCACCGCCCTGCGCGCAGCGGGGTTCGGTGAATAATCCCCCGGGCAATGAACCTCCACCAGTTCAGGTTCGTTCAGGAAGCCGTCCGGCGCGACCTGAACCTCACCGAAACCGCCAAGGCGCTCTTCACCTCGCAACCGGGCGTCTCCAAGGCGATCCTCGAGCTCGAGGGCGAGCTCGGCGTCGACATCTTCGCGCGCCACGGCAAGCGCCTGCGGCGCGTCACCGAGCCCGGCCGCGAGGTGCTGAAGTCGATCGAGGTGATCATGCGCGAGGTCGGCAACCTCAAGAAGATCGGCGACGAGTTCTCCAAGCAGGACGCCGGGACGCTCTCGATCGCGACGACGCACAGCCAGGCGCGCTACTTCCTGCCGGCGCCGATCGCGCAGATGAGGAAGCGCTTTCCCAAGGTCAACATCAGCCTGCACCAGGGG
>DASXXO010000065.1:0-4023 GCA_036503045.1 Caldimonas sp.
CTTTATCGGAACTTCGTCTCATGGAATCCGTAAGGACGTGATGCCGACCGTCGCCGTCAGGGCGCTCGCCCGTCTACGCGCCGTCCGGCGCGCTTCCTCCCCGCTCCCATGCTGCTGATCCCCGCGATCGACCTGAAAGACGGTCACTGCGTTCGCCTGAAGCAAGGCGACATGAACGACTCCACCACCTTCGGCGAAGACCCCGCGCGAATGGCGCGCCGTTGGGTGGACGCGGGCGCGCGTCGCCTGCACCTGGTCGACCTGAACGGCGCGTTCGCCGGCAAGCCGGTCAACGAGGGCGCGATCAAGGCCATCCTGGCCGAGGTCGGCGACGAGGTCCCGGTGCAGCTCGGCGGCGGCATCCGCGACCTCGACACCATCGAGCGCTACCTCGACGACGGCCTGAGCTTCATCATCATCGGCACCGCCGCCGTGAAGAACCCGGGCTTCATGCGCGATGCCTGCAGTGCCTTCGGCGGCCACATCATCGTCGGCCTCGACGCCAAAGACGGCAAGGTTGCCACCGATGGCTGGAGCAAGCTCACCGGCCACGAGGTCGCCGACCTGGCGAAGAAGTTCGAGAGCTACGGCGTCGACGGCGTCGTCTATACCGACATCGGCCGCGACGGCATGCTGAGCGGCGTCAACATCGAGGCCACGGTTCGGCTCGCGCAAGGGCTGACGATCCCGGTGTTCGCCTCGGGCGGGCTGTCGTCGCTCGCCGACATCGAGAAGCTTTGCGCGGTCGAGGAGGTCGGCATCGAGGGCGTGATCTGCGGCCGCGCGATCTACAGCGGCGAGCTCGACTTCGCAGCAGCGCAGGCACGCGCCGACGAACTCGCCAACGCCTGAACAGCCCGTATCGTCCTGGGCGAAAGCCCGGGCGGCCGCGCGGGCGACCCGACTCCACCATGCTCGCCAAACGCATCATCCCCTGTCTCGACGTGACCGCCGGGCGCGTCGTCAAGGGCGTCAATTTCGTCGAGCTGAAGGACGCGGGCGACCCGGTCGAGATCGCCGCGCGCTACAACGAGCAGGGCGCCGACGAGCTGACCTTCCTCGACATCACGGCGACGAGCGATGAGCGCGATCTCATCCTGACCATCGTCGAGGCGGTCGCTTCGCAGGTGTTCATCCCGCTCACGGTCGGCGGCGGCGTCCGCAGCGTCGCCGACGTACGGCGCCTCCTCAATGCCGGCGCCGACAAGGTGAGCTTCAACTCCGCCGCGGTCGCCGATCCCGCAGTGATTCGCGAGGCGGCGGCGAAGTACGGCTCGCAGTGCATCGTCGTCGCGATCGACGCCAAGCGGCGCCAGAGCGGCCCCGGGTGGGACGTCTACACGCACGGCGGGCGGCGCAACACCGGGCTCGACGCCGTCGCCTGGGCGCGCCGCGTCGCCGAGCTCGGCGCGGGCGAGATCCTGCTGACGAGCATGGACCGCGACGGCACCAAGACGGGCTTCGACCTCGCCCTGACGCGCGCCGTAGCGGACGCGGTGGCGGTGCCGGTGATCGCCTCGGGCGGCGTCGGCTCGCTCGCGCATCTCTCGGAAGGGATCCGGATCGGCGGCGCCGACGCGGTGCTTGCCGCAAGCATCTTCCACTACGGCGAGTTCTCGGTGCGCGATGCGAAGGCGCTGCTCGCGCGCGACGGCATCGTCGTCCGGCCGTGACGAAGGCGCGCGCCGCGCCGGCGTCGCGGCGGCCGGCGCGTGCCTCCGCGCTGGCGCTGCCACGCGAGGTGCGGATCATCGGCGGCGCCTGGAAGCGCAGCAAGCTTGCCGTCGCCGATCGCCCGGGGCTTCGGCCGACGCCGGACCGCGTCCGCGAGACGCTCTTCAACTGGCTCGGCCAGACACTCGAGGGTTGGCGCTGCGTCGACGCGTTCGCCGGCGCGGGGGCGCTCGGCTTCGAGGCGGCGTCGCGCGGCGCTGCCGAGGTCGTGCTGGTCGAGCGCGACGCCGCGCTCGTCGCGTCTCTCGTCGCGGCACGCCAGCGCTTGCACGCAGACGCCGTCCGGGTCGAGCGCGCCGATGCCGTGCACTGGATGGCGCGCGCATCGGCCGCCGCCTTCGATCTCGTCTTCCTCGATCCGCCGTTCGATTCCGAGTTGCTCGGCCCGGCGCTCGACACCGCTGTTCGCATCGTCGTCGAAGGCGGGCTCGTCTACGTCGAGGCGGCCGCGCCGATCGATGCCGCCGGTGCCGGATCGCGCGGGCTCTCGGTGTGGCGCAGCGGACGTGCCGGAGCGGTCCATTTCCAGCTCCTGCGCAAGGCTGCTTGCGGTTAAGCCGGGGGCTACACTGCACCGCATCGAGGCCGGGCGACCGTCGGGCGCCGGCCCGTGACCCCGCGTGGAGATCGACGTGACGTCCGAGACCCGACTGACAGCCGTATACCCCGGCACCTTCGATCCGATGACGCTCGGCCACGAGGACCTGATGCGCCGCGCCAGCCGTCTCTTCGGGCGCCTTCTCGTCGCGGTCGCGGCCGGGCACCACAAGCGGACCATGTTTTCGATCGCCGAGCGGCTCGACATCGCCACGGAGCTCGCCGCCAAGCATCCGAACGTCGAGGTGATGGCATTCCGCGGCCTGCTGCGCGACTTTGTCGTCGAGCAGGGCGGCAAGGTCGTGGTGCGGGGCCTGCGCGCGGTGAGCGACTTCGAGTACGAGTTTCAGATGGCCGGGATGAACCGCCAGCTCATGCCCGAGGTCGAGACCGTGTTCCTGACGCCGAGCGACCAGTACCAGTTCGTCTCCGGGACCTTCGTTCGCGAGATCGCGAATCTCGCCGGCGACGTTTCGAAGTTCGTCTCGCCGCTGGTGCTCGACCGGATCCGGCAGCGCGTCAGGCGCGCCGAGGCGTGAGCGGAGAGCGTCGTGGCGCTGATCATCACCGACGAGTGCATCAACTGCGACGTCTGCGAGCCCGAGTGCCCGAACGCGGCGATCTCGCTCGGCGAGACGATCTACGTCATCGATCCGCGCCGCTGCACCGAGTGCGTCGGCCACTTCGACGAGCCGCAGTGCGTCCAGGTGTGCCCGGTCGCATGCATTCCGCTCGACCCCGCGCACCAGGAGTCGAAGGAGACGCTCTGGGCCAAGTACCGCCGGCTGCAAGAGGAGGCAGCGGCGGCGCTGCGCGACTGAGCGGGAGCCGCGCCCCCCGCGCGAGCCGGCGCTACTTCTTCGTCCTGGGTACTGCGGCGACGAAGTCGAGACCGTCGTCGCCCGATCGCGGACCCGCCTCGACCGGCTCGGTCGGTGCACCGGAGTCACCCGCCTCGGCGGCCTTCGGCGGCTTCGGCGGCTTGGGTCGCGGCGGCCGTGCGTTGATCTTCATCGCCGCGCGCTCCATGTTGCCCTCGATGACAAGGTCGAGCCCGGTGAGCGCCTGTGCGATCGCCTTCTCGATCTCGACGCGGTGCCCGGGCGAGGGTTTCTTCAGCACGTAGTCGATCACCTCCGCCTTGACGCCGGGATGGCCGATGCCGACTCTGAGCCGCCAGTAGTCGTCGCTGCCGAGCTGCGCGTGGATGTCCTTCAGGCCGTTGTGACCGGCGTGCGATCCGCCGAGCTTCAGCTTCACCTGGCCAGGCTGGAGATCGAGCTCGTCGTGCGCGACCAGGATCTCCTGCGGGGCGATCTTGAAGAATCGTGCGAGCGCCGCGACCGACTTGCCCGAGAGGTTCATGAACGTCGTCGGCTCGAGCAGCCAGAGCGGGCGGCCGCCGACGTTCGCGCGTGCCGCCATGCCGAAGTAGCCACGCTCCGGCGCGAGCGGCACCTTGAGCTTGTCGGCAACCTCGTCGACGAACCAGAAGCCGGCGTTGTGCCGCGTCGCTGCGTATTCCGGTCCGGGATTGCCGAGCCCTGCGATCAATCGAATCATGGTGCGGGATTATCGAGGGCCTGCCAAGAAAAAAGCCCCGCCGTGGCGGGGCCTTCGCATCCCTCGTGGAGGGGCCTTACTTCTTGTTCTGCTTCTCGTTCTTCTTCGCCTTGGTCGGTGCCGGCGCAG
>DASXXO010000066.1:0-8175 GCA_036503045.1 Caldimonas sp.
TCGCGCTGTGGATGGCCGACGCGCTGATCGACGCCGCACAGCGCGACGCGGCGAAGGCAGCGCAGCCGCGCGCGCGATCGCGTGCGAGACCCGGCGGCGGCACCGCGGCCGACGGGGCGCGGCGCCGACGCGCCTGAGCGATGCCTCCGATCAGGTGCTGGGGTCACGTGCCGCGAGGCGGACCAGCAGATAGATCAGCGCGGCGTACGGCCAGCACCAGCCGACCCATTGGGCGGCACCGTGGAAGCGAATAAAGCGCCCCTGCTCCCAACCTTGAAGGCTCTGCGTGAAATACGGGTCAGCGGGCGCCTGCGCGACGAGCATCACGAGCGCGGTCAGCGCGATCAGGCCGAAGCCGGCCGCAACGCGACGCGGCACCAGACTCAGCAACAGCGCCGCGGCAGTGCCGATACCGAGCGCCTCGAGCGCCTGCTGCGTCGTCCAGGCGAGCGCATGGGTCGGGCCGAAGTTGAGCGCGGTCGACAGTGTCGTCGTCGCGACGCCGATCAGCGCGGCGCCGAGCACGAGGATCGTGCGGCGCCAGCCATGCGCGGCGATCGTGAACGCGACCAGGCACGGCGCGAGCAGGCCGAGGACGATGATTGCGAGCTCGGTTGCCGGCGACAGCGACGCTGCGGCGGCGCTCGCGCTCGGCGCCGTCGCGGCCGCCCAGCCTTCGGTCCATGCCGCGGCCGGCGTGTCGGCGAGCAGGTCGGCCACGATCGGCTGGATCCGGCCGAGCACGTGGCCGAGCCCGAACGGCACCGCGGTCGGGAACAGCAGGCCGACCGGCCAGAGGACGAGCAGCGCCAGGCCGCCGGCGCTGCGCGTGACGAACCAGCGGTCGCGCAGCTTCTGCCAGCGCGCGATCCCGCCGTGCCAGTGCAGCGCCACGCCGATCGCGACGCCGAGCGCGGCGCCGAGCGCGTTGAGGGCGAGATCGACGTTCGACGAGACGCGACGCGGCAGGTAGTTCTGCAGCGTCTCCATCGTCAGCGACAGCAGCGTCGCGCTGAGGCACGCGAGCGCCGCGGCGACGCTCGACCGCATGCCGTTGCGGATCAGCGCGACGAAAAGCAGGAAGCCGAACGGGAGGTAGCCGAGCAGGTTCGAGATCACGTCGAACCAGGTCCAGTAGCGCGGCCAGCCGAGCAGCAGGAAATCGAACGGCCCGACACCCGGCACGCGCCAGCCGACGAACGGATACAGGCTCGCGTAGACGATCAGCCCGCCATACAGCCACGACAGCGGGACGGCGGAGCTGCGCTGGCGCGGCATCGTCTGCGGCCGGCCGGGCGTGGCCCTCAGAACGGCTTGACCACCACGAGGACCACGATCACGGTGAACAGCAGGATCGAGGTCTCGTTGAAGACCCGGAACCACCGCTCGCTGCGCGTGTTGGCGAACTCCTCGAACTTGCGCAGCAGCGAGCGGCACGCGTGGTGGTAGCCGATCGCGACGATCACGAGAACGATCTTGGCGTCGAGCCAGTGGTTGTGCGGGCCCTTGCCGATCCCGTACCCGAGCCACAGGACGAGCCCGAGCGCGATCGCGACGACCATCAGCAGGCCCGAGAAGCGGTAGAGCTTCCTCGCCATGACGAGCAGCCGCTCGCGCTCGGCGTGACTGTCGGGGGCGACCGTCGCGAGGTTGACGAACAGGCGCGGCAGGTAGAAGAGGCCGGCGAACCAGCTGCTGACGAAGACGATGTGGAACGCCTTGACCCAGAGATACGACATCGGCGCGATTATCGGCGGCGCGTCGCACGTCTCCGCAGCGGCGCCGGGCGCCGCCTAGAATCGCGCCGTGCTGACGCCGCCGCCCTACCCTGCGAGCCGCCCGCGGCGCCTGCGCCGCGAAGCCTGGAGCCGCGATCTCGTGTGCGAGTCGCGCGTTCACGCGAGCGACCTGATCCTGCCGGTGTTCGTTCTCGACGGCCACGACGTCGTCCAGGACGTCGCCTCGATGCCCGGCGTGCAGCGCATGACGCTCGACCGGCTCTATCCGGTCGCCGACGAGTGCGTGCGCCTGAAGATCCCGGTGCTCGCGCTCTTTCCGGTCCTCGACCAGTCGCTCAAGAGCGAGGACGGCCGCGAGGCGCTGAACGACAAGGGGCTCGTGCCCCGCGTCGTGCGCGAGCTGAAGAAGCGCTTCCCCGAGCTCGGCATCATGGCCGACGTCGCGCTCGATCCGTACACGACGCACGGCCAGGACGGCCTGCTCGATGCGACCGGCTACATCATTAACGACGAGACGGTCGCCGTGCTCGCGCGCCAGGCGCTGGTGCAGGCCGAGGCCGGCGTCGACATCGTCGCGCCGAGCGACATGATGGATGGCCGGATCGGCGCGATCCGCACCAGCCTCGAGGAGGCCGGCCACATCCACACGCGGATCATGGCGTACAGCGCCAAGTACGCGAGCGCCTTCTACGGGCCGTTCCGCGACGCCGTCGGATCGGCCGCGAACCTCGGCAAGAGCAACAAGAAGGTCTACCAGATGGACCCCGGCAACAGCGACGAGGCGCTGCGCGAGGTTGCGCTCGACGTCGCCGAGGGCGCCGACATGGTGATGGTCAAGCCCGGGTTGCCGTATCTCGACATCGTCCGGCGCGTCAAGGACGAGTTCCGGGTGCCGACCTTCGTCTACCAGGTGAGCGGCGAGTACGCGATGCTCAACGCCGCCGCCGAGCGCGGCTGGCTCGACCACGACGCGACCATGATGGAAGTGCTCGGCGCGTTCAAGCGCGCCGGCGCCGACGGCGTCCTCACCTACTTCGCGCTCGACGCGGCGCGCCTCCTGCAACGGGGTTAAGGGCGCGCGATGGCGCAGCCGGTGCGCGCGTTCCACATCTTCGGCGACCAGTTCACCGAGCTCGACGCGCTGCCGGCGGTGCTGCCGGCAAACGGCTACCTCTGGGTGGCGACGACGCGCTCGGCGTTCGACAACGGCCTCGCCGAGATCCAGGCCAAGCTGCAGGCCTGGACCGGCGCGCAGCTGTTCGACCTGCATGTCGTCGACCTGATCAACACGCAGGGGCCGTCGAGCTTCGACTACACCTCGGCGTACGACCTGCTCGTCTTCCGCCGCCTCGCCGCGGGAGCAGGCGCGACGATCGACGACGACGGCAGGCCGTCCGAGCGGCCGCAGAACGCGATCGACCGGATCGACACCAGCCCGGTCGGCTTCGCCGTCTTCGACCGCATCCTCCTCACCGTCCATCCGACCGACTGCCAGGTGCGCGAATACTTCGCGCAGCGGCTGCAGAGCCAGACCGCGTCGACGGTCGAGGGGCGCGTCGGCGCGCGCATCGCGACCAGCCCGCCCGACCTGATGCTGCGCATGGTCAACTACATGGTCGACAGCTACCTCGAGTTGCGCCGGCTCTTGAGCAGGCAGCTCGACGAGCTGCAGGAGCAGCTGTTCGGACCGCGTGGCGAGCCCGGCAGCTGGCGCCTGCTGCTCGAATCGCGCAACGCCCTGCACCTGCTCGAGGACACCTGCGAGGACCAGCGCGCGGCGATCGTCGAGTGGCTCGACGCGCTCGCAGAGTGGCCGGAGGCGCAGGGCGAGGCGCTGCGCCGCGAGCGCGAGCAGCTGCGCGTGCGCTCGCGCGACGTGCTCGAGCACATCGAGCGCGTCCTCTCGCACGTGCGCCGGCTCGAAGCGTCGTCGGAGACCGCGGTGCAGATGCACTTCTCCGAGCAGAGCAACCGCACCAACAACATCATGCGCACGCTCACCGCACTGACCGCGATCTTCCTGCCGCTCAACCTCGTCACCGGGTTCTTCGGCATGAACTTCGTGGGCCTGCCGCTGATTCACAGCCCGACCGGCTTCTGGGTCACCTTCCTCTTCATGCTCGCGCTCGGCGTCGGCATGAGCATCTTCTTCTGGCGCAAGCGCTACCTCGGCCGCCGCACGCCCCGCGCGTAGGCGGCGTCTCCCGTTGAAAGACTTCGCGTTCGATCGCCGGCAGATCGTGCTGCTCGTCGTCCTGACGATCGTCTGGGGCCTCAACTGGCCGGTGATGAAGCTCGGCGTGACCGGCTATCCGCCGCTCGCCTTCCGCGCCCTGTCGATGTGGCTCGGGCTGCCCGTCCTCGCGTTCCTGCTGGCCGTGCAGCGCATCCCGCTCACGATCGCGAAGAAGGACTGGCGCGAGCTGGTCGTGCTGTCGTTCACCAACATGATCGTCTGGCACGTGCTCGCGATCCTCGCCGTCCAGGCGCTCTCGTCGGGGCGCGCGGCGATCCTCGGCTACACGATGCCGATCTTCTCCGCCCTCTGGGGTGTCGCGCTGTTCGGCGAGCGGCTACGGCCGCGCCATCTCGCCGGCGTCGTCGCCGCCGGACTCGGCGTGTCGTTCCTGCTCTGGCACGAGTTCGCGACGATCGCCGGCCGCCCCCTCGCCGCGCTCGGCATGCTCTTCGCCGCCGCGCTCTGGGCGCTCGGCACCCAGCAGATGCGACGCACCAAGATCGCCGCGCCGACGCTGGCGATCGTGTTCTGGATGACGCTCGCCTCGACCCTCGTCATGAGCGTCGCCACGCTCCTCTTCGAGCGTCATCGCTGGGCCGCGCCGAACGCGTCGACGCTGGGAGCGATCGCCTACAACGCGGTGCTGATCTTCGGCGTCGCGCAGGCGATCTGGCTGAGCATGGCGAGGAACCTCCCGCCGATCGCGTCGAGCATGTCGGTGATGCTGATCCCGGTCCTCGGCACCGTCTCGGGCGCGTGGTGGCTCGGCGAGTCGCTGCACTGGCAGGACGGCGCGGCGATCGTCCTCGTGCTGCTCGCGATCGCCTCGGTGATGTGGCCGGCGCGCGGGCCGCGTGAGCCGGCACGCACGGCCGAAGTCGGCAATCTCTGAGAGATCCGCGCGCCCGCGACTCGCTGCGGGGCGTGTCAGGCCGGATACGGGTCGGCGAAGCCCAGACCGAGCAGGATCTCGCGCTCGCGCGCTTCCATCCGCTCGGCGTCGGCGGCGCGCTCGTGGTCGAAGCCCTGCGCGTGCAGCGTCCCGTGAACGACGAGGTGCGCGTAGTGCGCGACGAGCGGCACGCCCTGCGCGCGCGCCTCGCGCTCGACCACCGGCGCGCACAGCACGACGTCGGCCGTCAGCAGCGGCTCGCTCGCGTAGGAGAAGGTCAGCACGTTGGTCGCATGCCGCTGGCCGCGGTACTGCGCGTTGAGCGTCAGCCCTTCTTCCTCGCCGACGACGCGCACAGCGATCTCGGCCGGCGCGGCGAGCGCCGCGCGCACCCAGCGCGCGACGTCGGCGCGCGCGAGGGCGGCGCGATGGCGGTCGTCGGCGAGCTGCAGCGAGAGGCGCAGACGCGGCGGCGCCGCCCTAGCGCTTCTGCTCGGCCGCGTCATAGGCCTCGACGATGCGCGCGACGAGCGGATGGCGGACCACGTCGGCCGAGGTGAAGCGCGTCGTCGCGATTCCTTTGACGTCCCGCAGGACGTTGTCGGCGTGGATCAGCCCCGACACGGTTCCTTTCGGCAGGTCGATCTGGCTGATGTCACCGGTGACGACCGCCTTGGCGCCGAAGCCGATCCGCGTCAGGAACATCTTCATCTGCTCGGGCGTCGTGTTCTGTGCCTCGTCGAGGATGACGAACGCGTGGTTGATCGTTCGCCCGCGCATGAAGGCGAGCGGCGCGACCTCGAGCGTTCCCTTCTCGAACGCCTTGCCGACGCGCTCGAGCCCCATCAGCTCGTACAGCGCGTCGTAGAGCGGGCGCAGGTACGGGTCGACCTTCTGCGCGAGATCGCCGGGCTGGAAGCCGAGCCGCTCGCCGGCTTCGACCGCGGGGCGAGTCAGGATCACGCGCTGGACGGCTTTGCGCTCGAGCGCATCGACCGCGCAGGCGACCGCGAGGTAGGTCTTGCCGGTGCCGGCCGGGCCGATGCCGAACGTGATGTCGTAGCTCAGGATGTTCTTCAGGTACTGGACCTGGTTGGGTGTCCGCCCAGCGAGGTCGGCGCGGCGCGTGCGCAAGCGCAGGTCGACGTCGCCGGCAGCGTCGCGGCCGGCCTCCTCGCTCATCGCCCCCAGGATCGCCAGCTCGATCTCCTCGGCGCCGATCGGCCGCACGGCGCGGCCGTAGAGTTGCTGCAGCAGCACGACCGCGCGCTCGGCGCGGTCCTTCGCACCCTCGACGCGGAACGACTCGTTGCGACGCAGGATCTTGACGTCGAACGCCGCTTCGATCGTACGCAGGTGCTCGTCAAGGTTGCCTGCCAGGTTGGCGAGGCGGTTGTTGTCGGGCGGGATGAAGGCGTGGCGAAGAATCACGTGCGGCGGCGCGGAGCGAGGGGACGCGATTGTCACCCCAGGCCGGTGAGCGACCAATCGGCTCCCCCACGATAATCGCGCGCCATGATCGGCCGCCTCACCGGAACGCTCGCCGCGAAAGCGCCGCCGCAGGTCCTCGTCGACGTCGGCGGCGTCGGCTACGAGGTCGACGTGCCGATGTCGACCTTCTACAACCTGCCAGCGCTCGGCGAGCGCGTCACGCTGCTCACCCATTTCGTCGTCCGCGAGGACGCGCAGATCCTGTTCGGCTTCCTGACCCAGGAGGAGCGCACGACCTTTCGCCTGCTCGTCAAGATCTCGGGCGTCGGACCGCGCACCGCGCTCGCCATCCTCTCGGGCCTTTCGGTCGACGAGCTCGCGCGCGCGGTCGGCATGCAAGAGAGCGGGCGCCTCATCAAGGTGCCCGGCATCGGCAAGAAGACCGCCGAGCGGCTGTTGCTCGAGCTCAAGGGAAAGCTCGGCGACGCGGTTGCCGCGCCGACCAACGTCGCCTCGATCGCGCAGGCCGACATCCTGCAGGCGCTGGTCGCGCTCGGCTACAGCGATCGCGAGGCGACGGCGACACTGAAGACGTTGCCGGCCGACGTCGAGGTCGCCGCCGGCATCAAGCTCGCGCTGCGCGCGCTCGCGAAGTAGAGCCGGCCGACGTTCCTCGTCTTGCGCGCAGGCGAAGGCGCGCCGCCGCGCCGCAGCTCAATGCGTGTGCGCGCCGGAGGCCGCGTTCTCGGCCTTCGGTTCCCGTACGACGACCGTCACATCGACGGTCCCGGCGCGCTCGAACTGCAGCGTCATCGGAAAGCTCGTTCCTTCCTTGAGCGGCGCCTTCAGCCCGACAAGCATCATGTGGATGCCGGTGCCCGGCTGCATCTGGATCTTCGCCTTCGGCGCCAGGGCGATGCCGTCGATCTCGCGCATGCGCATCACGCCCTGCGCATCGACGCTCATGGTGTGCAGCTCGACGCGCGCCGCCGCCGGGGTGCTCGCGCGTACGAGCCGATCGGGCGCGGTACCGGTGTTCTCCAGGCTCTGGAGGTAAGCGGCCCCGTTCGCCGTGCCGGCGATCGACGGGGTCGCGAACGGCTGGCCGATCGCGATGGCGCCGACGCTGAAGCTGTGCGCGATCGCCGCCGCGCAGAGCAGCGACAAGGCGAGCGCGGCTGCCGCGCGCACGGGCCGGAGGAAGAGAGCCTGCGTGGTCGTCATGGAAGATCCCGTCGTTGGGAGCGTTGCCTGGTCAGAGATCGAAGCGAAGCTCGGCGTGGTAGGTGCGCTGCGGGTATGCGTGAAACGCCCAAGCGCGCGGCGGTGCGATTGTCGATGCCGGCCGAGACGAGCCCCGACCGGGCGATCCGGTACTGGGCGCGCAAACGACGACGAGGGACTTGCCGAAGCCGGTGCAAGCGGGGAGGCGCCGGGGCGCTGGCTCGATAATGGGCCATGAGCATCCAGACCGACGAGTTCGCCGCCGGCCCGCCGATTGCCGGCAGCGCAAGACTGGACGCTCGCGTCGTCAGCGGCGTCCCGGTCTCGCCGAACGAGGAGGCGATCGAGCGCGCGCTGCGACCGAAGGGTCTCGCCGAGTACGTCGGCCAGGCAAAGGCGCGCGAGCAGCTCGAGATCTTCATCGGCGCGGCGAAGCGTCGCGGCGAGGCGATGGACCACGTGCTCCTGTTCGGGCCGCCCGGCCTCGGCAAGACGACGCTCTCGCACATCATCGCCCACGAGCTCGGAGTCGGGCTGCGCCAGACGTCGGGCCCGGTACTCGAGAAGCCCAAGGACCTCGCGGCGATCCTCACCAACCTCGAGAAGAACGACGTCCTCTTCATCGACGAGATCCATCGCCTGTCGCCGGT
>DASXXO010000067.1:0-7460 GCA_036503045.1 Caldimonas sp.
GACGTCGCTCGTGACGAGGTCGGCGGCTTCCGCATCGGTGCGGGCGATGACGAGCGTCGGCACGCCCATGACGTCGGCGGCGAGGCGCGCAGCCGTGAGCTTCGCGTTCGCTTCGCGCGTCGGCACGAGCACCTTGCCGCCCATGTGGCCGCACTTCTTGACCGACGCGAGCTGGTCCTCGAAGTGGACGCCGGCGGCACCGGCTTCGATCATCGCCTTCATCAGCTCGAACGCGTTGAGGACGCCGCCGAAGCCAGCTTCGGCGTCGGCCACGATCGGCGCGAAATAGTCGATCTCGTTCTTCCCTTCTGACCACTGGATCTGGTCGGCGCGCGTGAAGGTGTTGTTGATCCGCTTGACGACCGCCGGGACCGAGTTCACCGGATAGAGCGACTGGTCGGGGTACATCTCGCCGGCGATGTTGGCGTCGCCCGCGACCTGCCAACCCGAGAGATAGATGGCCTTCAGCCCGGCCTTGACCTGCTGCATCGCCTGGTTGCCGGTCAGCGCGCCCAGCGTGTTCACGAACGGCTCGGTGTTGATCAGGCTCCAGAGCTTCTCGGCGCCGCGGCGAGCAAGCGTGTGCTCGATCCGCACCGAGCCGGCGAGGCGAACGACGTCGCTCGCCGCATAGGTGCGCCGAATGCCCTTCCAGCGCGGGTTCTGGCTCCAGTCCTGCTCGAGTGCGCGGATCTGTTCTTCTCTGGTCGGCGTATGCATGAATCCTCCGGGACGGGTTGACGAAACGATTCCTCAGCGTAGCGGGCGCCCGCGCCTCGCAGGCGTGGGTTGGTGCAAACGCCACGGCCAAAAAAGCGTTGCGCGACAATGACTTGAGGATGTAAATCGCATTGTGGAATCGCATTCTCCACAATGAGAAATTATGCGGCACCGCAGCACGCTTTCTTTTCGCATCGTGATAACGCCGTTTTCTGATGCGAAAGGCGGACAGCCTCGCCAGTTCTTCTAGACTCGACGCTCTCGGCTGTCCGTTTCGGCCAGCGAGCGAGGAGAAGGACATGCACAAAGACCTCAACCCCGCAGCGGCGTCGCCGGCAGTGCGTGCGGGCAGCACGCTCTCGGCCAAGCTCGATGCGTACTGGATGCCGTTCACCGCGAGCCGCCAGTTCAAGAGCGCGCCGCGCCTGCTCGCCAAGGCGAAGGACATGCATTACTGGACGCCCGAAGGGCGCCAGGTGCTCGACGCCGTCGCCGGTCTCTGGTGCGTGAATGCGGGCCATGCGCGGCCGAAGATCGTGGCGGCGATCGCCGAGCAGGCCGCCGAGATGGACTTCGCGCCGCCGTTCAACATGGCGCATCCGAAGGCGTTCGAGCTGGCCGAGAAGCTCACCGGCATCGCTCCCGCCGGACTCGACAAGGTGTTCTTCACCAACTCCGGCTCGGAAGCGGTCGAGACCGCCCTGAAGATGGCGATCGCCTACCACCGCGCGCGCGGCGAAGGTCAGCGCACCCGCCTCATCGGCCGCGAGCGCGGCTATCACGGCGTCAACTTCGGCGGCATCTCGGTCGGCGGCATCGCCGGCAATCGCAAGAGCTTCGGCACCATGGTCGGCGGTGTCGACCACCTGCGCCACACCCACGACCTGCAGAAGAACGCGTTCACACGCGGCATTCCGGAGCACGGCGCCGAGCTCGCCGACGACCTCGAGCGCATCGTCACGCTGCACGACGCGTCGACGATCGCGGCAGTGATCGTCGAGCCCGTGGCCGGCTCGACCGGTGTGCTGATCCCGCCCAAGGGCTACCTCGAGCGACTGCGCGCGATCTGCGACAAGCACGGCATCCTGCTCATCTTCGACGAGGTGATCACCGGGTTCGGCCGCCTCGGATCGCCATTCGCGGCGACGCATTTCAAGGTCACGCCCGACCTGATGACCGTCGCCAAGGGGATCACCAACGGGTGCGTGCCGATGGGCGCCGTGTTCGCGAAGAGTGCGATCCACGACGTCTTCATGACCGGCCCCGAGCACGTGATCGAGTTCCCGCACGGCTACACCTACTCGGCGCACCCGCTCGCCTGCGCGGCCTCGCTCGGCACGCTCGAGACCTATGCCGACGAGGGGCTGCTCACGCGCGCAGCGAAGATGGCGCCGGCGTTCGAGCACGCGGTGCACTCGCTGCGCGAATCGCCGCACGTGATCGATATCCGCAACATCGGCCTGGTCGGCGCGATCGAGCTCGACGCGATCCCTGGCAACCCCGGCAAGCGTGGGTTCGACATCTTCCGCGAGTGCTTCGAGCGCGGCGTCCTGATCCGCACGACCGGCGACATCATCGCCCTGTCGCCGCCGCTGATCGTCGAGGAATCGCACATCGACCAGGCGATCAGCACGATCGCCGACGTGCTGAAGACCCAGCGCTGAGCCCTCCCCTCTGGCGCCTCCTGCGCGACGCTGAAGAGCGTCGCCGAGGCGCCCTGCTTTGTGCCCACCCGTGCCGATGAGCGCCGAAGCCTTCCTGCAGATCAAGAACATCGTCAAGGACTTCGACGGCCACCGCGCCGTCGACAACGTCTCGCTCGACATCGCCAAGGGCGAGGTGTTCGCCCTCCTCGGCTCGTCGGGCTGCGGCAAGACGACGCTGCTGCGCATGCTCGCCGGCTTCGAGACGCCGACCTCGGGGACGCTCACGCTCGACGGCCGCGACCTCGCCGATCTGCCGCCGTACGTGCGGCCGATGAACATGATGTTCCAGAGCTATGCGCTCTTCCCGCACCTGACGGTGTTCGACAACATCGCGTTCGGGTTGCGCCGCGAGCGACTGACCGAAGACGAGATCCGCGCCCGCGTCGACGCGATGTTGAAGCTCGTGCAGCTCGCAGCGTACGCGAAGAGGAAGCCGCACCAGCTGTCGGGCGGCCAGCAGCAGCGCGTCGCGCTCGCGCGCAGCCTCGCCAAGAAGCCGCAGTTGCTGCTGCTCGACGAGCCGCTCGGCGCGCTCGACAAGAAACTGCGCGAGGAAACCCAGATCGAGCTCGCCAACATCGTCCACGACGTCGGCGTCACCTGCGTGCTGGTGACCCACGACCAGGAAGAGGCGATGACGATGGCCTCGCGCATCGCGGTGATGAGCGAGGGGCGGTTTCTCCAGGTCGGCGCGCCGGCCGAGATCTACGAAACGCCGGCGAGCCGCTTCGTCGCCGACTTCATCGGCAACGTCAACCTGATGGACGGCGCGCTGGTCGAGGACGAGGCCGACCACGTCGTCGTCGACTGCGGCGACATCCGGCATCGCGTCGGCCACGGAATCACCGGAACGCGCGGCATGGCGGTGACGGTGGCGCTGCGGCCCGAGAAGATCCGACTGCGCGGCGACGCGTCGGCTGCGCCCGCCGGGAGCGAGGCCGAAGTGAACCAGGCGCGCGGCACGATCAAGGAGGTCGCGTATTTCGGCAGTTTCACCGTCTACCACTTGCAGATGGCGAGCGGCCGCGTCCTCAAGGTCAGCCAGAGCAACGTCGAGCGTCAGCCGGGCGCGCCGCTGACGTGGGGCGACGCTGCTCTGGCGAGCTGGACCGACCTGTCGCAGGTGGTGCTGACGCAATGAGAGGGCACGTGCGCAGCGGCCGCTTCGCGGTCATCGCGATTCCGTACGCCTGGCTGCTGGCGTTCTTCCTGCTGCCGTTCCTGGTCGTCGCGCGGATCAGCGTCTCGGAGATGGAGACGACGACGATCAAGGACATCGTCACCTGGAAAGACGGCGCGATCGCCTTCAGCATCCGCCTGGGCAACTACCTCCTGCTCGCGCAGGACGACCTCTACCTGCGCACCTACGCGTCGAGCCTCGTGTACGCGGCGGTGACGACGGTCCTCTGCCTGGTGATCGGCTACCCGTTCGCCTACTTCATGGCACGCGCGCGCCGCTCGCTCCAGCCGGCCCTGCTGATGCTGGTGATGCTACCGTTCTGGACCTCGTTCCTGCTGCGGGTCTACGCGTGGAAGGCGCTCCTCACCGAGCACGGGTTGATCGCGGATGCGATCGAGCGGCTCGGCCTCGACCGCACGCTCGCGATGCTCGGCCTCATCCCGGGCCCGGGCCAGCTCATGAACACGCCGTTCTCGCTCGTCCTCGGCATGACCTATACCTACCTGCCGTTCATGATCCTGCCGCTCTACTCGAACCTGGCCAAGATGGACCTGCACCTGCTCGAGGCGGCCGCCGACCTCGGCGCGAGCGCGTGGACCGCGTTCTGGCGCATCACCGTGCCGCTCTCGCGCGCCGGCATCATCGCCGGCGCGATGCTCGTCTTCATCCCGTGCGTCGGCGAGTACGTCATCCCCGAGCTGCTCGGCGGCCCGCAAACGCAGATGATCGGCCGCACGCTCTGGGACGAGTTCTTCAGCAACAACGACTGGCCGATGGCGTGCGCGGTCGCCGTGACGATGGTGCTGCTCGTGATCGTCCCGATCGCGGTGTTCAGCCGGTACGAGGCGGAAGCCGTCCGGCAAGCCTGACGACGATGCATTCGACTGCCGTCAACCGCAACTTCGCACGCGCCTGGCTCGCGCTCGGCTACGCGTTCCTGTACGTGCCGATCGTCGCGCTGGTGGTCTATTCGTTCAACGACTCGCCGGTTGCCAACGTCTGGCGCGGCTTCACGCTGCGCTGGTATGCGGCGCTCGCCTCCGACCGCGAGCTGCTGGCGGGCCTGGCGCTCTCGCTCAAGGTGGCGTTTTCGACCGCGTGCGCCTCGGTCGTCCTCGGCACGCTCGCCGCGTTCGCGCTGGTCCGCTATCGGCGCTTTTTCGGCAGCACCCTGTTCGCCGGCATGGTCGCAGCGCCGCTCGTCATGCCCGAGGTGATCATCGGCCTGTCGCTGCTCCTGATGCTGGTGTCGCTGCAGCGCATGACCGAGGCCGTGTTCGGCGTCGGCATCCCCGAGCGCGGCATGCTGACGATCTGGTTCGGCCACCTGCTGCTCGGCATGGCCTACGCGACGGTCGTCGTGCGCGCGCGCCTGCAGACGCTCAACCCGCAGCTCGAGGAGGCCGCGCTCGACCTCGGCGCGCGTCCTTGGCAGGTGTTCTGGCTCGTCACGCTACCGATGATCGGCCAGGCGCTGCTGTCGGCATTCCTGCTCACCTTCACGCTCTCGCTCGACGACGTCGTCCTGTCGGCGTTCCTCTCCGGTCCGGGCGCGACGACGATGCCGCTCGTGATTTTCTCGCGCGCGCGCCTCGGCCTCAATCCAAGCGTCAACGCGGTGGCGACGATCATCATCGGCTTCGTCGCGATCGGCGTCGTCGTCGCCAGCTACCTGCTCGCGCGCAATGAGCGCCGCCGCCTGCTGGACGCGGCCGTCGCCGAGCGGCGGCACTCATGAGCGGCGCGCGGGCGCGCAACGGTCTCGCCTACCTCTCGCTCGCCGCGGCCATGGCGGTGGTCGGCGCGTACGTCGGCTTTTCGAAGGCGCTGGTCCTCGTCTTTCCGATCTTCCTGCTCGCCGGAATGCGCTTCGCGATCGCCGCGCTGGCGATGGCACCGTGGCTCAGCCGGCCCGCGGGCGAGGCCGTGCTCGACGCACGCGCCCACCGGCTGCTCTTCCTCGAGTCGTTCTTCGGCAACTTCCTGTTTTCGATCTGCATGCTGTTCGGCATCCGCCAGAGCTCGGCGCTCGCCGCCGGGGTCATCATGGCAGCGCTGCCCGCGGTCGTCGCCCTGCTGTCGTGGTTCCTGCTCGGCGAGCGCATCGGCGTACCGGTCGCCGCGGGAATCGCGTGCGCGCTCGCCGGCATCGCGCTGGTGGCGCTCGCGCGCGACGCCGAAGGGGCGCTGGCGAGCGGCTCGCTCGTCGGCAGCGCGCTCCTGCTCGCAGCGGTGACGTGCGAGGCGCTCTACGTCGTCATCGGCAAGAAGCTCGCCGCGTCGGTCGGGCCGAAGCGGATCAGCGCGATCATCAACCTGTGGGGCCTGGTGCTGGTCGCGCCGCTCGCGCTTTGGCAGCTCCCGGACTTCGCGCCGGCCTTCATCCCGCAGTCGTCGTGGGTGCTGCTCGTCGTCTACTCGATCGCCGCCAGCGTCGTGACCGTGTGGCTCTGGATGACCGGCCTGAAGCACGTCCCCGCGGCGTCGGCCGGCATCTTCACGGTGTTCCTGCCAGTGAGCGCTGCCGCCGTCGGCGTGCTCTTCTACGGCGAGGAGTTCACGACGGCACAGGTCGCGGCGTTCGCGCTGGCACTGGGCGGCGTGGTGCTGGCGACGTGGCCGGCTCGACGCTGACGCTGCCCACGAGCGCCTTTCGCGCGAGCGCGGAGACCGTCGCCGGCGCTTGGCCCTTCAGGCGCGGATCGCTCCACACCTGACGCCAGCGGCGCGCGCCCGGCTCGCCGTTGCGCAACCCGAGCATGTGGCGCGACGCGTGCGACCACGGCTCGCCGCGTGCGACCAGCCGCTCCATGTACTCGACCATCGCCGCCTCGACGCCGTCCCGCGTCGGCAGCGCGCCGGGCGCATCGAAGAAGCGCTCGTCCCATTCGACCAGATCCCACGGCTGGTGGTATGCGGCGCGGCCGACCATCACGCCGTCGACGACGCCGAGGTGCGCCGCGATCTCGCCGGCCGCGCGCACGCCGCCGTTGAGCACGAAGGCGAGCGCCGGGAAGTCGCGCTTGAGCGCGGCGACGACCTCGTGGCGCAGCGGCGGCAGCGCGCGGTTTTCCTTCGGGCTGATGCCGTGCAGCCAGGCGTTGCGGGCATGGACGATGAAGACCTCGCAGCCGGCGGCGGCGACCGTGCCGACGAAGTCGCGCACGAAGCCGTAGCTCTCGATCCGGTCGATGCCGATCCGGTGTTTGACCGTGACCGGGACCCGGACGGCATCACGCATCGCGCGCACGCAATCGGCGACGAGCGCGGGCTCTGCCATGAGGCACGCGCCGAACGCACCGCGCTGGACGCGCTCGCTCGGGCAGCCGCAGTTGAGGTTGATCTCGGCGTAGCCCCGGAGTTCGCCGAGCCGCGCGCAGGCCGCGAGGTCCTCAGGCTCGCTGCCGCCGAGCTGAAGCGCGACCGGCCGCTCGAAGAGGTCGAAGTCGAGATGGCGCGCGACGTCGCCGTGCAGCAGTGCGCCCGTCGTCACCATCTCCGTGTACACGCGAGCGCGGGTCGTGAGCAGGCGATGGAAGAACCGGCAATGTCGGTCGGTCCAGGCCATCATCGGCGCAACGCAGAGGCGCCAGGGACTCGGAGAGAGATTCAAGTGTGCGCCGACCGTCTCTTGTTCGAAGACATGTTAGACGCACCCGGGATACCTGATCCGAGCGCCGTACGGCGCTCGGGCGGTGGCGGGGCATTTCGCCGCCGAGCCGTCGTCGCGAATGCACGCGCTCCCGCCGCGCGCCAGGCGAATGTCACGTCGGCGCAGGCGCGGCAGCGCGCGCCGCGCTCACGCGCGTCCGGCCGCCGTCGCGATGCCTGCGACGAAGCGCGGCCAGAGCGGC
>DASXXO010000068.1:0-4535 GCA_036503045.1 Caldimonas sp.
CGTTCGGCACGAGGAAGAGCGTGCCGCTCATCCTCGCTCGCGGGGCGCCGACGCGCTGCCGAGCGGATCGATGCCGGCCCGGCGCAGCAGCTCGCAGGTGCGGATCAGCGGCAGGCCGACCAGCGCGGTCGGATCGTCGGCGGTGACGCTCTCGACGAGCGCGATGCCGAGGGTCTCGATCTTCGCGCTGCCGGCACAGTCGTACGGCGTCTCCGAGCGCAGGTAGCGCTCGATCTCGTCGTCGCCGAGGTCGCGGAAGCGCACCGCGACCGGGACGAGCGCCGCCTCGACGAAGCCGATCGCGTGGCAGACGACCGCGACCGCGGTCTGGAAGACGACGGTGCGCCCGCGCATCGTGCGCAGCTGCGCGGTCGCGCGCGCGTGGTCGCCGGGCTTGCCGATGCCGTGGCCATCGAGGTCGGCGATCTGGTCGGCGCCGATCACGACCGCACCGGCGTCGCGCGCGCCGACCGCCCGTGCCTTCGCGATCGCCAGACGGACCGCGGTCTCTGCCGGCGTCTCGCCGTCGCGCGCGTCTTCGTCGACCGCGGGCGCCTCGACGTCGAACGGAATCCTGAGGCGTGCCAGCAGCTCGCGGCGATAGGGCGAGGTCGAGGCGAGCACGAGGCGCGGTCGGGGCATCCGTCATTTTCCCTCGGCCGGGCGTGCCTCGCGCTGCGCCCTACACTGGACCGATGGCCGCTTCGCGCGCGATCGATCCGCTCCGCCTCGACGTCGCTGCGTTCGCCGCCGCCGCGGGCGTGCTCGCCGGCGCGTGGCCCGCGGAGCGGTTGCCGCGCCTCGTGGCGGCGACCTTGCCGCCCCCCGAAGGCCAGCCGCGCGCCGATATCGACTGGCGGGTCGTTGGCGAGCGGCGCGTCCTGCTCGGCGCAGGCGTCGGGCCGTCGCTCCAGGTCGAGGCGTCGACCGAGGTCGCCCTCGAATGCCAGCGCTGCCTGCAGCCGATGCGCCTCGCCCTCGAAGCCGAGCGGCGCATCTACTTCGTCGAAGGCGAGGACGCCGCAGCGGCGCTCGACGCCGAGAACGAGGACGACGTGCTTGCCCTCACCCCAACGCTCGACCTGCAGGCGCTCGTCGAGGACGAGCTTCTGCTCGCGCTGCCGCTCGTGCCGCGCCACGAGGTCTGCCCCGAGCCGCTGGCGCGCGCCCTGGTCGAGGACGACCCCGCACGCGAGGCCGCCGACCATCCGTTCGCCGCGCTCGCGGCGCTGAAGCAGGGCTCCCGACCCAGCTGAGGCCCCGGTCGGGGCGGCCCCCGCTGCTATAATGTGCGGCTTTCCGCGACCCCGCCCGCCCGGGTGGCTGTGGTCGCGCTGCCCGCCGCGCGGGCTTCAGGAGAACCTCATGGCCGTTCAACAGAACAAGAAGTCGCCGTCCAAGCGCGGCATGCATCGCGCCCACTATTCCCTCGCCAAGCCGAGCACTGCGATCGAGCCGACGACGGGCGAGACGCACCTTCGCCACCACATCAGCCCGACCGGCTTCTATCGCGGGCGCAAGGTGCTGAAGACCAAAGCCGAAGCCTGACGCCTGCGCGTCGAGCTGTCCGGGTGCGCACGGGCGCCGACCGCGCAATGCCGATCACGCCCATGGCGGCCGATTCCGCCCCACCGATCCGCATCGCCGTCGACCTGATGGGCGGCGACCACGGTCCGGCCGTCACCCTGCCTGCCTGCCGTGCCTTCCTCGACGCGCATCCCGCGGCCGAGATCGTGATCGTCGGCAGCGCTGACGCGATCGCCCAGGCCGCCGGCTGGCCGCGCTGCACGCGCATCGCCGCCAGCGAGGTCATCGAGATGACCGACTCGGTCGAGACCGCGCTGCGCCGGAAGAAGGACTCGTCGTTGCGGGTCGCGGTGAGCCAGGTCAAGCCGCACCCGGACCGGCCGTCGCTCGCCCAGGCCTGCGTGTCGGCGGGCAACACCGGCGCGCTGATGGCGGTCTCGCGCTACGTGCTGAAGACGGTCGACGGAATCGACCGCCCGGCGATCGCGACGCTGCTGCCGAACGAGCACGACGGCTTCACGACCGTCCTCGACCTCGGCGCCAACGTCGACTGCACGGCAGAGCACCTGCTCCAGTTCGCAGTGATGGGCAGCGCCCTCGTCGCTGCGATTTTCGGCAAGGAAGAGCCGACCGTCGGGCTCCTCAACATCGGCGAGGAAGCGATCAAGGGCAGCGAGGCGATCAAGGCGGCGGGCGAGCTGCTGCGCGAGGCCGCAGCGGCGGGCATGGTCAACTTCCACGGCAACGTCGAGGCGAACGACATCTTCAAGGGCACGACCGACATCGTCGTCTGCGACGGCTTCGTCGGCAACGTGATGCTGAAGACCGCCGAAGGGCTCGCCTCGATGCTGACGACCTTCATCAAGCAGGAGTTCACGCGCAACCCGCTGACCAAGCTGGCGGCGCTCGCGGCGCTGCCGGTGCTGAGCCGCTTCAAGCGAAGAGTCGATCCGCGCCGCTACAACGGCGCGGCGCTGCTCGGCCTGCGCGGCCTCGTCTTCAAGAGCCACGGCTCGGCCGACGCGTTCGCGTTCCAGCACGCGCTCGACAGCGCCCATGACGCGGCGAGAAACGGCCTGCTCGACCGCGTCCAGGCGCGCATTCGCGCGACCTTGGCCGCGGTGCCGGCCGCGGCGCACCCTACCGACAGCGCGGCGTTCGACGACTCGGGCGCATACGGCGGCGCCCAATCGGCATGACGACGACCGCGCCGGCGCGCTATTCGCGCATCATCGGCACGGGCAGCTACCTGCCGCCCGAGCGGTTGAGCAACGCCGACCTCGCGGCGCGGCTCGCGCGCGACGGCATCGAGACCTCCGACGAGTGGATCGTCGAGCGCACCGGCATCCGCTTTCGCCACTTCGCGGCGCCCGACGTCGCGAGCAGCGACCTCGCTCTGATCGCTTCGCAGCGCGCGCTCGAGGCTGCCGACTGCGACCCGGGCGCGATCGACCTGATCATCCTCGCGACGTCGACGCCGGACATGGTGTTCCCGTCGGCGGCTTGTCTGCTCCAGCGCAAGCTCGGCATCGCCGGCTGCCCCGCGTTCGACGTCCAGGCAGTGTGCTCCGGGTTCGTTTATGCGCTGGCGATCGCCGATTCGATGATCAAGACCGGCGCCGCGTCGAGGGCGCTCGTCGTCGGCGCCGAGGTCTTCTCGCGCATCCTCGACTTCAAGGACCGCACGACGTGCGTCCTGTTCGGTGACGGCGCCGGCGCCGTCGTCCTCGAGGCGAGCGAGACGCCGGGAATTCTCGCCACCGAGCTGCATGCCGACGGGCGCTACGTCGAGATCCTCTGCGTTCCAGGCCACGTCTCGGGGGGTTCCATCCTCGGCGATCCGCTGCTCAAGATGGATGGCCCGGCGGTGTTCAAGCTCGCCGTCGGCGTGCTCGAGAGCGTCGCCCGCTCGGTGCTCGCCAAGGCCGGCCGCAGCCAGAGCGACATCGACTGGCTGATCCCGCACCAGGCGAACATCCGCATCATGCAGAGCACGGCGAAGAAGCTGAAGCTTGCGCCCGGCAAGCTCATCGCGACCGTCGACCGGCACGGCAACACGTCGGCAGCGTCGATCCCGCTCGCCCTCGACGAGGCGGTGCGAAGCGGCAAGATCCGGCGCGGCGACACGGTAATGCTCGAAGGCGTCGGCGGCGGCTTCACCTGGGGCGCGGCGCTGCTCGACTACTAGCTTTTCGATGATGAAGCCGTTCGCGTTCGTCTTTCCCGGCCAGGGCTCGCAGTCCGTCGGCATGCTCGACGGTTGGGGCGATCACCCGGCGGTGCGACAGACGCTGGACGAGGCATCGTCGGCGCTCGACCTCGACGTCGCGGCGCTGATCCACGCGGGGCCGAAGGAGCAGCTCGACCTGACGACGAACACGCAGCCGGTCATGCTGACCGCGGGCATCGCCTGCTACCGCGCCTGGCTCGCCGAGACGCACGCGGCGCCTTCGATCGTCGCCGGCCACTCGCTCGGCGAATACACGGCGCTCGTCGTCGCCGGCGCCTTGAGCTTTGCCGACGCGCTGCCGCTGGTGCGCTTTCGCGCGCAGGCGATGCAGGGGGCGGTTCCGGTCGGCGTCGGCGCGATGGCCGCGATCCTCGGTCTCGACGGCGCGGCGGTCAGCGCAGGCTGCGCGCAGGCGTCGCGCGAGACCGGCGAGTTGGTCCAGGCGGCGAACTTCAACGATCCCAAGCAGACCGTCATCGCCGGCACCAAGGCGGCGGTCGAGAAGGCCTGCGAGCTGCTCAAGGCGGCGGGTGCCAAGCGCGCGTTGCCGCTGCCGGTTTCGGCACCGTTCCATTCGAGCCTGATGAAGCCCGCGGCCGAGCGGTTGCGCGAGCGCCTGGCGACGACGCCGCTCGGCGCCCCGTTCATCCCAGTGATCGACAACATCGACGTCAAGAGCGAAAGCGAGCCGCACGCGATCCGCGAAGCGCTTTACCGCCAGGCGTTCGGCCCGGTGCGCTGGTCGGAGACGATCCACGCGATCCGCGCGCGCGGCGTC
>DASXXO010000069.1:0-4114 GCA_036503045.1 Caldimonas sp.
ATCGCCAGCCCGTGCCGCTCGGCGTTGCGTCGTGCGACGGCGAGAGCGGCCGCGCTGGCATCGGTGGCGACGATCTCGGCCTGCGGACAGAGGCGCTTGAGCGCCAGCGCGATCGCGCCGCTGCCGGTACCGAGATCGACGACGCGCGGCGCGCCGCCCCGGCCTGTGCGCGCCGCGACGAACGGCGCGAGCAGGCTCGATGCCCATTCGACCAGCAGCTCGGTCTCGGGCCGCGGCACAAGGACATCTGGCGTGACTTCGAGCAGCAGGCCGTGGAATTCCTTCTCACCAAGCAGGTACGCGAGCGGCTCGCCCGCCGCACGACGGTCGCGCCACGCCGTCCAGCGCTGCTCCTCGGCCCGCGACAGCTGGTGCTCGGCGCCGGCGATCAGTGCGCTGCGCGTCACGGCGAGCACCCGCGCGAGCAGGAGCTGCGCGTCGAGGGAGGCGACGCCGCGCGCGCGTGCCTCGGCGAGCGCGCCGGCGACCGTCGTCACGACGCGCCGCTCTCGAGCGCGGCGAGCTGCTCGGCAGCCTGCGCCGCCTGCAGCGCGCCGACCAGCTCGTCGAGGTCGCCGTCGAGGATCGCCTGCAGCTTGTAGAGCGTGAGGCCGATGCGATGGTCGGTGACCCGCCCCTGCGCGAAGTTGTAGGTGCGGATCCGGTCGCTGCGGTCGCCGCTGCCGATCAGGCCCTTGCGCGTCGCCGCCTCTTTCGCGGCGCGCTCCGAGCGTTCCTTCTCGCGCAGCCGCGCGGTCAGGACCGCGAGCGCCTTCGCCTTGTTACGGTGCTGCGAGCGGTCGTCCTGGCACTCCGCGACGATTCCGGTCGGCAGGTGCGTGACGCGGATCGCGCTGTCGGTCTTGTTGACGTGCTGGCCGCCGGCGCCGCTCGCGCGGAAGGTGTCGATACGCAGCTCGCTCGGGTCGAGCTTCACCTCCTCGGCTTCGTCGGGCTCGGGCAGCACGGCGACCGTGCAGGCGCTGGTATGGATGCGGCCCTGCGTCTCCGTCGCCGGCACGCGCTGGACGCGGTGGCCGCCCGACTCGAACTTCAGCGCCGCGTAGACGAGCTCGCCCTCGATGCGCACGACCAGCTCCTTGTAGCCGCCGAGGTCGCTCGCGCTCTCGGAGAGGATTTCGGTGCGCCAGCGCTTGCGCTCGGCGTAGCGCAGGTACATGCGCGCGAGCTCGGCGGCGAAGAGGGCCGACTCGTCGCCGCCGGTGCCGGCGCGGATCTCGAGGAAGACGTTGCGCGTGTCGTCGGCGTCGCGTGGCAGGAGCGCTGTCTGCAGCTCGCCGAGAAGGCGCTCGAGGTCCGCCGCCGCGGCGGCCGATTCCTCGCGCGCCAGGCCCGCCATCGCCTCATCGCCCGCCGATTCGGCGAGTAGCTGGGCGGCCGAGGCGAGGTCACGCTCGCGCTGCTCGTAGCGGCGGAAGATGTCGACCAGCCCGCTCGCCTCGGCGTGCTCGCGGCCGAGCTCGCGGTAGCGCTTCATGTCGGCGGCGACGCTGCCGTCGGCGAGCAGCGCGTCGAGCTCGCCGAGGCGAAGCGCAAGGCGTTCGAACTGCTGGCGGAAAGATGGTTTCATGGAGCTGGAGGAAGGCAGACGACGGAGCGGACGCAGTGCGTCGCGTGCGGAGACGCGGCGAGAGCGCCGCTAACGCTTGTCGTTGCCGAGATTGCGACCGCTGCCGCGCAGGAAGAGGCGCGTCACCGTTTGCGCCAGGCGCGCGCGCTCGTCGCCGTCGACCGCATTCAGCTCGGCAAGCGTGCCGTGCAGGAGCTTCTGCGTCAGCCCGCGCGAGAGAGCGTCGAGCACCGCGTCGACGTCCTCGCCGCTTGCGAGGAGCTTCTTCGCGCGCGCGATCTCGAGCGAGCGCCAGTCGTCGGCCTGCGCGTTGAGCGCCTGGATCAGCGGCACCGAGCCGCGCCGGTCGAGCCACTGAACGAAGCTCTGCACGCCGGTCTCGATGATCGCTTCGGCCTGGGCGACGGCGGCCTCGCGCTTCTCGCCGCCGGTCTGGACCAGCGCCGAGAGGTCGTCGATCGTGTAGAGGTAGACGTCCGAGAGGCGCGCGACCTCGGGCTCGATGTCGCGCGGCACCGCGAGATCGACCATGAACATCGGCCGGTGGCGCCGCGTCTTCAGCGCCCGTTCGACGGCGCCGAGGCCGATGATCGGCAGCGAGCTCGCCGTGCATGAAACGACGATGTCGAACTCGGCGAGCCGCGTCGGCAGGTCGGCGAGCGGGAAGGTCGACGCCGAGAAGCGCGCGCCGAGCTCGTCGGCACGCGCCGCACCGCGGTTGGCGACCGCGATCTGGCGCGGATGCCGCGCCGCGAAGTGGGTCGCCGCGAGCTCGATCATCTCGCCCGCGCCGACGAACAGCACCTTGCTCTGGCGCAGGTCCTCGAACAGCTGCGAGGCGAGACGGACCGCGGCCGCCGCCATGCTGATCGAGTGGCTGCCGATCTCGGTCGACGAGCGCACCTCCTTGGCGACCGCGAATGAGCGCTGGAACATCTGCTGCAGCGTCGTGCCGAGCGTCCCGGCACTGCCCGCCTCGCGGACCGCCTGCTTGAGCTGGCCGAGGATCTGCGGCTCGCCGAGCACCATCGAGTCGAGCCCGCTGGCGACGCGAAACGCATGGCGCGCGGCCGACGGACCCTCGAGCACGTAGGCGTGCGAGCGCAGCATCGCCGTCTGCACCCCGCCCATGCCGGCGAGCCACTCGAGCGCCGGATCGAGCGCGCTCGACGGCGCGCCGACGTAGACCTCGGTGCGGTTGCAGGTCGAGACGATCGCGACTTCCTCGACCGGCTCCAGGCGCGCGCGGAAATCCTTCAGCGTCGTGGCCAGCTGCTGCGGCGCGAGTGCGAAGCGGCCGCGCAGATCCAGCGGCGCGGTCGTATGGTTGAGCCCCAGCGCGAACACGCTCATCGCCGGATTATAAAATTCGCACCACTTGCAGCCGTCCGACGCCTTTTGGCATCTCACCAACTTCTTCGCGCCTGCCGTGGTTCTCGGCGCGTTCGCGGCGGCGTTGACGAAGCTTATCTGGCGCGGCGGGGTGGCGACGGGCGGGCTACGCCTCTGGGCATGGGGAAGCGGCGCCGCAGCGCTGGCGTCGATCGGCGGGCTTTTGTGGTTCGAGCGCGACGGCAGGATCGCCACCTACGCGGCGATGGTCGTCGCCTGCGCTGCCGCCCTCTGGTGGGCGGGATTTCGCGGCAACGGAAAGCGCTGAGCCGCCGGAGCAGCTAGGCGACCAGCTCGCCGCGCAGCGAATGGCCGCGCACCTCGCTGATCCGCACGTCGACCAACTCGCCCGCCCGATGGCTGCCGGCAGGCAGGTTGACGACGCGGTTGCATTCGGTCCGTCCCATCAACTCGCCGCCGTCCTTGCGTGAAGGACCTTCGAGCAACAGCCGCTGGATCGTGCCGACGCGGGCGCGGCTGATCGCGTCGCCGTGCGCTTCGATGGCCGCCTGCAGGCGCCGCAGTCGCGCGAGCTTCTCGTCGGCCGGGGTCTCGTCGACGAGCGCGGCCGCCGGCGTCCCGGGGCGGGCGCTGAACAGGAAGCTGAAGCTGTAGTCGAAGCCGACGTCTTCGATCAGCGCCATCGTTCGTTCGAAATCGTCGGCGGTCTCGCCCGGGAAGCCGACGATGAAGTCGCTCGAGATCGAGATCGCGGGACGGACCGCGCGGAGCTTGCGCACCGTGCTCTTGAATTCGAGCGCCGTATAGCCGCGCTTCATCGCCGCGAGGATGCGGTCGCTGCCGTGCTGCACCGGGAGGTGCAGGTGATCGACCAGCTTGGCCGTGCGGCCGTACGCGTCGATCAGGCGCTGCGTGAACTCCTTCGGGTGGCTGGTCGTGAAGCGGATCCGCTCGATGCCGGGAATCTCCGCGACGTGGTCGATCAGCGTCGCGAAGTCCGCGATCTCGTCCGATCCGCCCATTGCGCCGCGGTACGCGTTGACGTTCTGGCCGAGCAAGGTGACCTCGCGCACGCCCTGCTCGGCGAGGCCGGCGATCTCGACCAGCACGTCGTCGAGCGGGCGCGACACTTCCTCGCCGCGCGTGTACGGTACGACGCAGTAGCTGCAG
>DASXXO010000070.1:0-5637 GCA_036503045.1 Caldimonas sp.
CGCGACGGCACGCGGCGCGTCATCAAGGACCGGCTCGGCCGCGTCGTCGAGGACGTCGGCGACAGCACGGCGCCGGTCGAAGGGCAGGACATCGGCCTGGCGATCGATTCGAAGGTGCAGTTCTTCGCCTACCAGCGGATCCGCGACGCGGTCACCGCCAACAAGGCGAAGGCGGGCAGCGTCGTCGTCCTCGACGCGCAGACGGGCGAGGTCCTCGCGCTCGCGAACTACCCGAGCTATTCGCCCGCCGACCGCAGGAACCTCAGCGGCGCGCAGTTGCGCAACCGCGCGCTGACCGACACCTTCGAGCCTGGCTCGACGATGAAGCCGTTCGTCGCCGCGTGGGCGCTCGAGACCGGCCGCGTCACGCCGACGACCGTGATTCAGACCGCGCCCGGCAAGATGACGCTCACGGGCTCGACGATCACCGACTCGCATCCGCACGGCAACCTCACGGTCACCGAGGTGATCCAGAAGTCGAGCAACGTCGGCGCCGTCCGCATGGCGATGACGTTCACGCCGCGCGAGATGTGGGAGCTCTACAGCGCGGTCGGCTTCGGCCAAAAGCCCCGGCTCGGCTTTCCCGGCGTCGTCGGCGGGCGGCTGCGCCCATACAAGAGTTGGCGTCCGATCGAGCAGGCGACGATGAGCTACGGCTACGGCCTCTCGGCGTCGCTGTTCCAGATCGCCCATGCGTACACGGTGTTCGCGCACGACGGCGAGCTGATCCCGGTCACGCTCACGCGCCCGCTCGGCAGCGCGCCGGAGGCGCCGGTCTCGGGGATCCGCATCCTCTCGGCGAAGACGGCGGCGACCGTGCGCGACATGTTGCACCTGGTGACGCTGCCCGGCGGAACCGCGCCGAAAGCGCAGGTCGTTGGCTATTCGGTCGGCGGCAAGAGCGGCACCGCGTACAAGCAGGAAGGCGCGAGCTACGCGACCAAGAAGTACCGCGCCTGGTTCGTCGGCATGGCGCCGATCGCCCACCCGCGCATCATCGTCGCGGTGATGGTCGACGAGCCGTCCGCCGGCAAGTACTTTGGTGGCGACGTCGCCGCGCCGGTGTTCAGCGAGGTCGTGCAGCAGACGCTGCGCATGATGGGCGTGCAGCCCGACCTCGACGTCAAGCCGGAGATCGTCTCGCGCGAGATGCCTGCCGAAGAGGAGAGCTTCTGATGGCCGTCGACGGCGAAGCGATGGCACGCCTCGAGTCGCGCGAGGCGGCGCACGCATGGCTCGTCCTGCGCGGCGCGCAGGCGCTGGTCGTCGACAGCCGCCGCGTGCGACCGGGCGACGCGTTCGTCGCCTGGCCCGGGCGCGCGTCCGACGGCCGCCGGCACGTCGAGGCGGCGCTCGCCGCCGGCGCCAATGCGTGCCTGGTCGAAGCCGAAGGCGTTGCGGCCTTCGCGTTCGGGGGCGAGCCGCGCGTCGGCGCGCTGCGCGGGCTGAAGGCGGCGGCGGGCGACATCGCGAGCCGCCTCCTCGACACGCCGAGCGCCAAGCTCGACGTCGTCGCCGTGACCGGCACCAACGGCAAGACCTCGACCTCGTGGTGGATCGCGCAGGCGCTCGGCGCGCTCGGCCGCCGCGCCGGCGTCGTCGGCACGCTCGGGGTCGGCGAGCCGCCACGCGGCGAGGCTGCCGCGGCTGCGCGCGACGCGCTGTGGTCGACCGGCCTCACGACCCCCGATCCGATCACCCTGCAGAACGCGCTGCACGACTTCGTCCGACGGGGCTTTGCCGCCTGCGCGGTCGAGGCGTCGTCGATCGGCATCGTCGAGCATCGCCTCGCTGGCACGCGCGTCGGGGTCGCCGTGTTCACCAACTTCAGCCAGGACCACCTCGACTACCACGGCGACATGCGCGCCTATTGGCAGGCGAAGGCACAGCTTTTCGCCTGGCCCGGGCTGCGCGCCGCGGTCGTCAACCTCGACGACGCGCAGGGCGTCGAGCTCGCGGCGACCCTCGCCGGCTCCTCGATCGCTTGCTGGACGATCGCGACGCGCGACCCGACCGCGCGCCTGCACGCCGCCGACCTGCGCCACGATCGCCACGGGCTCGCGTTCGAGGTCGTCGAAGGCGACGATCGGGCCGCGATCGCGACGCCGCTGATCGGCGATTTCAACGCGAGCAACCTGCTGTGCGTGATCGGCGCGCTGCGCGCGCTCGGCGTTCCGCTCGCCGACGCGGCGCGCGCGTGCGCCGCGCTGACCCCGGTCCCCGGGCGGATGGAGCGCGTCGGCCTCGACGCCGTGGCCGACGCGTTGCCCGAGGTCGTCGTCGACTACGCGCACACGCCCGACGCGCTCGAGAAGGCACTTGCCGCGCTCGCCCCGCTCGCCAAGGCGCGCGGCGGCAAGCTCTGGTGCGTGTTCGGCTGCGGCGGCAACCGCGACGCCTCCAAGCGCCCGCTGATGGGCGCGATCGCCTGCCGGCTCGCCGGGCGCGTCGTCCTGACGAGCGACAACCCGCGCCTCGAGTCGCCCGACGTGATCCTGGCGCAGATCCTCGCCGGCGCGATCGGCCACGACGAGGTCGACGTCATCGAGAACCGCGCCGAGGCGATTCGCCATGCGGTCGGTAGCGCGGCGCCGACCGACGTCGTCCTGCTCGCCGGCAAGGGGCACGAGGACTACCAGGAGATCGCCGGCGCGAAGTTTCCGTTCTCCGACGCGCGCCAGGCCGCGCAGGCGCTCGTCGAGCGCGCGCGCCGCGGGGTGCAGCCGGCCCCCCGTTCCGCGGAGCCGATGACCACGCTCGGCGAAGCGGTTCGCCTCGTCCCCGCCGCGCAGCTCGTCGGCAGCGCGACCACGTCGTTCACGCGCGCGCACAGCGACACGCGCAGCATCGCGCCGGGCGACCTGTTCGTCGCCTTGCGCGGCGAGCGCTTCGACGCGCACGCGTTCCTCGCCGAAGCCAAGCAGCGCGGCGCGGTCGCCGCGCTCGCCGAGCGCGGCCTCGACGAAGCCGGTTTGCCGGGGCTCCTCGTCGCCGACAGCCGGCGCGCGCTCGGCGACTTCGCCGCCGCGTGGCGGCGCCGCTTCGCGATGCCGCTCGTCGCGGTCACCGGCAGCAACGGCAAGACCACCGTGACGCAGATGATCGCGGCGATCTTCCGCGCGTGGCTCGGCGATGGGGCCTTCGCGACCGAGGGCAACTTCAACAACGACGTCGGCCTGCCCCTGACGCTCCTGCGCCTGCGCGACGGCTGCCGCGCCGCGGTCGTCGAGCTCGGCATGAACCACGTCGGCGAGATCGCGCGCCTGGCGCAGATCGCGGCGCCGACGATAGCCCTCGTCAACAACGCGCAGCGCGAGCATCTCGAGTTCATGGCCAGCGTCGACGCGGTCGCGCGTGAGAACGGAACGGCGATCGCCGCGCTCGGTGAAGACGGAATCGCGGTGTTCCCGGCCGACGACGCGCACGCTTCGGTGTGGCGCGAGATCGCCGGCGCACGGCGCGTCGTCGATTTCGCGCTCGACGCGCCTGCCGCCGTCAGCGCGACCTTCGCGCCGCATCCCGACCGTACGCTCGTCTCGCTGCGCTCGCCGGCCGGCGCTGCGTCGTTCGCGCTGCACCTCGCCGGCATCCACAACGTGAGGAACGCGCTCGCCGCGAGCGCGGCGGCACTCGCCGCCGGCTGCCCGCTGGATGCGATCGTGCGCGGTCTCGAAGAATTCCGTGCCGTGCGCGGCCGTTCGCAGACAAAGCGCTTCGCGCGCGCCGGCGTCGAGGTCACGCTGGTCGACGACACTTACAACGCCAACCCGGACTCGGTGCGCGCTGCGATCGACGTCCTCGCCGGATTGCCGGCGCCGCGCTGGCTCGTCCTCGGCGACATGGGCGAAGTCGGCGACCAGGGGCCGGCGTTTCACCGCGAGGTCGGCGCCTACGCGCACGAGCGCGGCATCGAGTCGCTCTGGACGGCGGGCGCCGAGAGCGCGAACACGGCGGCGCCGTTTCCCGGCGCGCGGGCGTTCGCGGCCGTCGAGGAGCTCATCGCCGCGCTCGCCGAAGCGCCCGGGGCCCGATCGGTGCTCGTCAAAGGCTCGCGCTTCATGCGCATGGAGCGTGTCGTCGCCGCGCTCAGCGGAGAGCAAGCAGGAGATGCCCATTGAAGCCCGCCTGCGCCGCAGATCGGAGCGTCCATGCTGCTTAGCCTCTCCCAGTGGCTGCAGACGCTCTCGCCCGAGTTCGGATTCATGCGTGTCGTCCAGTACATCACTTTCCGCGCCGTGATGGCGGCGATGACCTCGCTCGTGATCGGCCTGGTGTTCGGCCCGTGGGTGATCCGGCGCCTCGGGGCGCTCAAGATCGGCCAGCCGATTCGCTCGTACGGGATCGAGGCGCACCACAGCAAGAGCGGGACGCCGACCATGGGCGGCGTGCTGATCCTGCTCGGCATCGGCGTCTCGACGCTGCTCTGGTTCGACTGGTCGAACCGGTTCGTCTGGATCGTCATGGTCGTGACGATCGGCTTCGGCGCGATCGGCTGGGTCGACGACTGGAGGAAGGTCGTGCAGAAGAACCCCGAAGGAATGCCCTCGGGCGAGAAGTACTTCTGGCAGTCGGTCATCGGGATCGTCGCGGCGCTCTACCTCGCGTTCAGCGTCAGCGAGACCTCCAACCTGCGCGTCCTCGAGCTCTTCCTGCGCTGGGTGCAGAGCGGCTTCTCGAACGAGCTGCCGCCCAAGGCCGACCTGATCGTGCCGTTCTTCAAGAGCGTGAGCTATCCGCTCGGCGTGTTCGGCTTCATCGCCCTGACCTACTTCGTCATCGTCGGCGCGAGCAACGCGGTCAACCTGACCGACGGCCTCGACGGCCTCGCGATCATGCCGGTCGTGATGGTCGGCTCGGCGCTCGGCGTGTTCGCCTACATCATCGGCCGGCCCGACATGTCGCGCTATCTGCTGTTCCCGTACATCCCGGGCGCCGGCGAGCTGCTGATCTTCTGCGCCGCGATGGCCGGCGCCGGCCTCGCCTTTCTCTGGTTCAACACCCACCCGGCGCAGGTCTTCATGGGCGATGTCGGCGCGCTCGCGCTCGGCGGCGCGCTCGGCACGATCGCCGTCATCACGCGTCAGGAAATCGTCCTCGGCATCATGGGCGGCGTCTTCGTCGCCGAGGCGCTCTCGGTGATGGCGCAGGTCGCGTGGTTCAAGTACACGAAGAAGAAGTACGGCGAGGGCAGAAGGTTCTTCCGGATGGCGCCGCTGCACCATCACTTCGAGAAGTCGGGCTGGAAGGAGACGCAGGTCGTCGTCCGCTTCTGGATCATCACCATGCTGCTCTGCCTGGTCGGCCTGGCGAGCCTGAAGATCCGATGAGCGAGCGCATCGCCCTTGTCCTTGGGCTCGGCGAATCGGGCCTCGCGATGGCGCGCTGGCTGGCGCGCGACGGCAGCGCCGTGCGGGTGTGGGACTCGCGCGCCGAGCCGCCGCAGGCGGCGGCGTTGCGCGAGCACGTGCCGGGCGCCGAGATCGTTTCCGGCGCGCTCGAGCCTTCCGCGCTCGCGGGCGTCGACCGGGTGCTGAAGAGCCCCGGGCTGGCGCCGAACGATGCGCGCATCGCCAGCGTGCTCGACGCGGCGCGCGCCACCGGCATCGCGGTGCAGGGCGAGCTCGACCTCTTCGCCGC
>DASXXO010000071.1:0-2855 GCA_036503045.1 Caldimonas sp.
TGCCCGGCAGCGTCAGCGTCGTCTGGATCAGCGACAGCACCGCCACCAGCATCAGCAGGTTGACGCCCAGCGACAGCGTGGAGATCACGCCGAACAGCAGGTAGTACGCGCACATGAACACGAGGATGGCGGCGAAGCCCCACATCACGCTGTCCAGGCCCTTGGCGATGTTGTCCGCGCCCAGGCTCGGGCCGATCGTGCGCTCCTCGATGATCTCCATCGGCGCCGCGAGCGAGCCGGCGCGCAGCAGGAGCGCGACGTCGTTGGCCTCGGCCGTCGTCATGCGGCCCGAGATCTGGAAGCGGTTGCCGAGCTCGCCACGGATGACCGGCGCCGTCACGACCTCGCCCTTGCCTTTCTCGAACAGCAGGATCGCCATGCGCTTGCCGATGTTCTCGCGCGAGACGTCGCGCATGATGCGCGCGCCGCGCGCGTCGACCGTCAGGTGCACCGCCGGCTCCTGGCTCTGCCCGTCGAAGCCCGGCTGCGCGTCGGTCAGGTTCTCGCCGGTCAGGAGCACCTGGCGCTTGACGACGAGCGGCGCGCCGCCACGCTCGGTGTAGCGCTCGTCGCCGAACGGCACCGGACCGGCGCCGCTCATCGCCAGGCGCGCCTCGCTGCTGTCGTCGACCATGCGCATCTCGAGGGTCGCCGTGCGGCCGATGATGTCCTTCGCCTTCGCCGTGTCCTGCACGCCGGGCAGCTGGACGACGACCCGGTCGGCGCCCTGCTGCTGGATCACCGGCTCGGCGACGCCGAGCTCGTTGACGCGGTTGTGCAGCGTCGTGATGTTCTGCGTGATGGCCGCCGACTGGACGCGCTTGGCGGCGTCGGGCTTGAGGTTACCGGCGAGCTTCCAGTCGGCTCCCTCCTGGCTCTCGAGCCAGTCGAAGTCGGTCAGCTGCTCCTGCAGCAGCGCGCGTGCGGCGGTCAGGGTGTCGTGGTCGCGGAAGCGGACGACGATGCCGTTGCCGTCGCGCGCGATGCCGGTGTGGCGGATGTTCTTGTCGCGCAGGAGCGTGCGCACGTCGCCTGCGGTCGCGTCGGCCTTCTTGGTGAGCGCCGCCTTCATGTCGACCTGCATCAGGAAGTGGACGCCGCCGCGCAAGTCGAGGCCGAGGTACATCGGCAGCGCATGCAGCGCCGTCAACCAGCGCGGCGAACGCGACAGCAGGTTCAGCGCGACGATGTAGCTCGGGTCGTTGGGGTCGGGATCGAGGGCGGCGCCGATCGCGTCCTTGGCCTTGCGCTGCGCGTCGAGGTCGCCGAAGCGCGCCTTCACCGAGTTGCCGTCGTAGCGGACGAAGTCGGCCTTGAGCCCGGCCTTGGCGAGGATCTCCTCGATCCGCGGGGCGAGCGACGGGTCGAGCTTGACCGTGGCCTTGCCGCTCGAGACCTGCACCGCGGGCGCCTCGCCGAACAGGTTCGGCAGCGTGTAGGTCACGCCGACGAGGAGCGCGATCACGAGGATCGCGTATTTCCAGAGCGGATAGCGGTTCACGGCCCGGCCCGGTGCACGCGGGCGGTCACTTCACCGTGCCCTTGGGCATCACCTGGACGACTGCCGAGCGCTGGATCTGGATCTCCACGCCATCGGCGACCTCGAGGCCGACGAAGGTGTCGCCCATCTTCGAGACCTTGCCGAGGACCCCGCCCGACGTCACGACCTCGTCGCCTTTGGCGAGCGCGTCGATCATCGCCTTGTGCTCCTTCTGGCGCTTCATCTGCGGGCGGATCATGATGAAGTAGAGCACCACGAACATCAGGACGAGCGGCAGCATGCCCCCCAGCCCGCCCAGCCCGCCCAAGCCGAGCGGCCCGTCGGCGCCTGCCGTCGGAGGGGGAGCCGCCTGTGCGAATGCTTCGGAAATGAACACGGATCGATCCTCTCGGTGCGCGGCAGCGGGGTGCCGGCCAAAACCTGCGAATTGTAAGTCCCGGCCTCAGAGGCCCGGCACCGGGGCTACGCCGGCGGGCACGGCGGCCGGCGCGCGCGCGACGGGAGCGGGCGTCGCGACGAGGCGCAGCAGCGTGATCTCCGAAGGAGCGCCGAAGCGCTTCGGTGGTCCCCAGTATCCCGTGCCGCGACTGGTGTAGACCCACATCCGGCGCCAGCGGTTCAGCCCGGCGGTAAACGGCTGCTGCAGGCGAACGAGGAAGTTCCACGGCAGGAACTGCCCGCCGTGCGTGTGGCCCGAGAGCTGCAGGTCAAATCCGGCCGCTTCCGCCGCGGGGGCGCTGCGCGGCTGGTGCGCCAGCAGAACACGCAACGCCGCGTCGCGCGGAGCGCCGGCGAGCGCGGCGGCGGGATCGCTGGCCTGCGCCGCGTCGAAATGGCCGGCGCTGAAATCGGTGACCCCGGCGACGACGAGCTTCGCGTTGCCGCGCCGGACGACGACGTGCTCGTTCATCAGCACGGCGACGCCGAGCCGGCGCAGCTCGCGTACCCAGGGCGCGGCGCCGGAATAGTACTCGTGGTTGCCCGTGACGAAGAAGCTGCCCTCCTTCGAGCGCAGCGCCGCGAGCGGCGCGACATCGGCGGCGAGGTCGCGCACCGAGCCGTCGACGAGGTCGCCCGTGATCGCGACCAGATCGACGTCGAGGCGGTTGACCGCGTCGACGATCGCCTCGACGTACGGGCGCTTGATCGTCGGGCCGACGTGGACGTCGCTCACCTGGGCGATCGTGAAGCCGTCGAGCGCCGCCGGGAGTCCCGCGACCGGCACGTCGACGCGGACGACGCGCGCGGTGCGACGCGCATTCGCGAACCCCCAGAGCGTGACAAGGAATGCGCCGATCGCCGCCGCGCGCGCCGTGGGGACAACGAGCGAGCCGACGGCGATCGTGCCCGGCCG
>DASXXO010000072.1:0-4426 GCA_036503045.1 Caldimonas sp.
CTGCCGGAAAGCGTGCGCGCCGTCACCGACCCGCTCGACGCCGTCGGCAACACGACCAAGGCGGTGACCAAGGGCTACGCGATCGGCTCGGCCGGCCTGGCCGCGCTCGTCCTCTTCGCCGACTACACCCACTCGCTCGCCGGCCGCGGCATGAGCGTCTCGTTCGACCTGAGCGAGCCGCGCGTGATCGTCGGCCTCTTCATCGGTGGCCTGATTCCTTATCTGTTCGGAGCGATGGCGATGGAAGCGGTCGGCCGCGCCGCCGGTTCCGTGGTGATCGAGGTGCGTCGTCAGTTCCGCGAGATCAAGGGCATCATGGAAGGAACCGCGAAGCCCGAGTACCACACGGCGGTCGATCTTTTGACCAAGGCCGCGATCAAGGAGATGATGATCCCGTCGCTGCTGCCGGTCGTCGTGCCGATCCTGGTCGGCCTACTGCTCGGCCCGGCGGCGCTCGGCGGCCTCCTGATGGGAACGATCGTCACCGGCCTCTTCGTCGCGATCTCGATGTGTACCGGCGGCGGCGCATGGGACAACGCCAAGAAGTTCATCGAGGACGGCCACTATGGCGGCAAGGGCAGCGAAGCGCACAAGGCAGCGGTGACCGGCGACACGGTCGGCGACCCGTACAAGGACACGGCAGGCCCGGCGGTCAATCCGCTGATCAAGATCATCAACATCGTCGCGTTGCTGATCGTCCCGCTGCTGCCGATGGCGACGGGATCGACTGGCAGCGCGCACGCGATGCCGGCGTCGGCGTCCGTGGCGGCGACCGCAACGATGGCCGCGCCGGCGACGATCGCTGCGCCGGCAGGCGCGAGCGGCGTCGATGCCACGACGAGCCCGCCGTCGATGGCGGGGCCGGCCTCGGCGGCCTCGCGCTGACGGCGCGGTCGGGGCGGCCTCTTTAGCGAGGCGCGAGCGGCGTGACGTCCCCCGAGGACCGCCCGCTCGCACTCGAGATCGACGGCTGCGGCCGAGTCTCGGCGCTGCTGACGCTTCCCGCCGCGCCGGCCGCCGCGTACGTGCTCGCGCATGGCGCCGGCGCCGGGATGCGCCATCCGTTCATGGCCGCGATCGCGGCGAGGCTCGCCGAACGTGGCATCGCAACGCTGCGCTACCAGTTCCCGTTCATGGAGCACGGCACACGACGCGCCGATCCACCGCGCGTCGCACACGCAACGGTGCGCGCCGCGGTGGCAGAAGCGAACCTCGAGTGGAAGGGATTGCCGCTCTTCGCCGGCGGCAAGTCGTTCGGCGGCCGGATGACGTCGCAAGCGCAAGCCGAGTCGCCGCTCCCCGGTGTCGCAGGCCTCGTGTTCCTGGGATTTCCGCTCCACCCCGCGGGCCGGCCGGCGAGCGAGCGCGGCGATCACCTCGCGCGTGTCGACTGTCCGACGCTGTTCATCCAGGGCAGCCGTGACGAGCTCGCCGACCCGGCGCTCATCGCCGCGCTCGTCGATCGACTGGGCGCGCGCGCGACGCTGTCGATGATCGAGGATGCCGACCACGCGTTTCACGTGCGCAAGCGAAGCGGCAGCGACGACGCGCAGGTGCTCGCGCGGATCGCCGACACGGTTCGCGACTGGATGCTGGCGCGCGCCGCGCCGCCCGCGTCCTGACGCCGCGTCCGTCGCTCAGGGCTTGGTGTCGTGGACGAGCCTGAGCCCGGGGCCACCGCTGCGCACGGCGTTGCGGCCGGCATGCTTGGCCGCGTAGCAGGCCGCGTCAGCGGCGGCGATCACGCTCGCGACGTCGTTGTAGGTGTCCTCGATCTGGACCACGCCGATGCTGACGCCGACGTGGAAGTGCCGGCCCTGCCAGGCGAGCGCGTGCGCGTCGATGCGTGCGCGGATCTGCTCGGCGACGTTGAGCGCGGTCGGCAAGCTGCATGCGCGCAGCAGCACGGCGAACTCGTCGCCGCCGAGCCGCGCCGCGAGGTCGATCGAGCGTATCCGTGCCAGCAGCAGCGCGGCGACGTCACGCAGCAGCTGGTCGCCGGCGGCGTGGCCGGCGGCATCGTTGACCGCCTTGAAGCCGTCGAGGTCGACGTAAAGAACGCACGCGGCCTCGCGCCGACGCCGGTCGGCGAGGTGGGTGGCGAGCTGGCTCTCGAACTCCTGGCGGTTCGCGATGTTGGTGAGCGCATCGTGCGTTGCCGCCCACGAGAGCGCGTTGCGCTTGCTCCGCTCCTCGCTGACGTCGCCGAGGGTCCAGATCGTCCCCGCGCCGGCGTCGTGCGGGCTGACCGGCGCGCCGAGCAGCTGGCCCCAGAAGCGGCTGCCGTCGCGGCGCACGAACTCGATCTCCTCCGAGAAGACGCGGCCCACGCCGAACGCGGCGCCGACGCGTGTGCCGAGGCCCTGGTAGAACTCGTCCGAGGGATAGATCACGCGCCCTGTCTCGCCTTCGAGGCCCGAGCCCTCGTAGCCGAGCAGACGGTTGAACTCGTCGCTGACGAGCTCGAAGCGGCGATTGCGCGTGAACGCGATACCGACCGGCGCCTTCGCCATCACCGCGCGCATCTTGACGAGCAGCTGCTGGCCCGCCGCCTGGCTCGCTTGGCGCTCGCGCATGACGTGCTGCAGCACCCGCGAGAGCTCGCCGAGTTCGCCGCCGAGATCGGGCCAGCCGCCTTCGACGTCGGCGTCCTCGGCGATCAGCTGCAGCGCGCGCTGCTTGAGCCGCTCCATCGGTCGCAGCAAGTACAGCGTGATCAGCAGCGTCAGGATGCCGCCGGCCGCGGCGACCCCGAAGGCGAGCCAGCGCGCGCGCTTCTGGCCTTCGATCACGCCGCCGAGGAGCTCGTCGACGCTGCCGGCGCGAATGACCAGCCAGTCGGCATCGGGAACGCCCGCGATCCCGACCTCGTACTCGCCGGCGCGCACCGCGTAGCCGGCCGGCTCGACCGGACTGCCGCGCGAGCGCCAGTCCTCCAGCGCGGCCACGATGCTCGGCTCGGCGGCGCCGTCGCGGAGGAGCCACTCGGGGTGCGGATGCGACAGGATGCGGCCCTTCGCGTCCAGGACGATCGTCGAGTTGGTCGAGCGCGCGTCGTTGGCGCCCTGCGTGAGGTCGTCGAGCAGCGAGCGGCTCGACAGCCGCAGCGATCCGCCGAGCACCCCGGCGACGCTGCCGTCGCCAGCGAACACCGGCATCGTCAGCACGACGATCGGCTCGCCCGAAACACGCGACAAGGCGACGCCGCCGACCATCGGCCGCCGCTGGCGCACGGTCTCGTTGAAGTAGTCGCGGTCGGCGACGCTGGTGTGTGGGTCGCGCGCGCCGCGCTCATCGTGGATGACCAGCACCGTCCCGTCGGTCGCAGCGACGAAGACGCCAGAGAAGAGCGTCGCGAGAACGCTCTGGCCGGCGACGAAGTCAGCGAGCCGCCCTTGATCGGCGAGCGTCGCCGCCGGCAATTGCAGCGCAGCGCCGCGCAACGCACGCTGCAGGCCGACGAGCCGCTGCGAGATCGTCGCCGCGATCCGGCGCGCGTCGTCCTCCTGCGAGTCGAGGACGATCTGCTCGGTGCTTCGCCCGACCTCGCGCAGCACGAAGATCACCGTCATCGCGACGCTGGCGAGAATCAGCACCGCGCTCGCCAGCGCGAGGCGGACCTTCAACGAGCGAAGGCCGAAGGTTTCGCGGGCCGTGTGCATTCATCCCTTTTCGGTACGGCGGCAAGTCTTCCGCATCTTCGCGACGCGGAACGTGTGAAATTGCCGCCGCTCGCGCGAAAAGCGTGAACGATTGACCGGCCCGCGCCCGGCCGGAGGTCGGTCAGGCCGCCGGTTCGGCCAGGAGCTGCGACTTGCGCGCAGCGAGCGCCTGCGCCAGGCCGGCGCCAGGTCGAAACCCCGGCGTGGCGGCAACATCTTGCCCTCCTCTTCCTGCACGTGGTGTCGACGTACGCGCCGAGCGCCTTGAGCTTGGCGTCGGAGACCTCGTCCTCGGGCGACATCGAGCCGATCTGCGCGATCAGACCCTCGACAGCGGCGTGCTCGACCTCGGCTTGGTCGAGCAAGTCGCTCTCGACCTCGGCTTCGCGCGCCGCGGAGAGAAGAACTCTTCCTCGATCGTGGCGTGCGCCGTCAGCATGGCGCAGATCGGCTCGGCGAGCGCCTGCTGTTCCTCGGCTTCCGCTTCCTCGTCGGCAAGCTTGTCGTTCCTTGAACTGCGCGCGTCGGCGTGATCGCATTGCAGCAGCGCGGTCGCGTCGTTCGTTGCCGCGCTCGCGGAAGGCTCTTTCAACGCATGAATCGCGGAAGTGGCCGGGTTCGTTCTCCGGCTCGCGCGGGACGGCGCGCGGCACGCGAGGTGGGGCAAACGCCGTGCCGTTCGAAGCGCGCGAGGTCCCCGCCAGCAAGGCCCGCGGATTGCTGAGCCGACTGCTCCATGACCACGGGTCCGTCGCCGGCGGGCC
>DASXXO010000073.1:0-18943 GCA_036503045.1 Caldimonas sp.
TCCATCGTCATCGTCTCGGCCGCGCGCACGCCGATCGGCGGCATGCTCGGCGATTTCAGCGCGCTCGCCGCGCACCAGCTCGGCAGCGTCGCGATCAAGGCCGCGGTCGAGCGCGCCGGTGTCACCGGTGACGCCGTCAGCGAGGTGCTGATGGGCAACTGCCTGATGGCCGGCCAGGGCCAGGCGCCGGCGCGTCAGGCCGCGCTCGGCGCCGGCCTGCCGCAATCGGCCGGCGCGGTGACGGTCTCGAAGATGTGCGGCTCGGGGATGCGCACGATGATGTTCGCGCACGACATGCTGAAGGCCGAGAGCGCCGAGATCGTCGTCGCCGGCGGCATGGAGAGCATGACCAACGCGCCGCACCTGATGTTCGCGCGCAAGGGCGTCCGCTACGGCGCGACCCAGATGTACGACCACATGGCGATCGACGGCCTCGAGGACGCCTACGAGCGCGGCAAGGCGATGGGCGTTTTCGCCGAGCAGTGCGTCGACAAGTACAAGTTCAGCCGCGAGGCGATGGACCAGTTCGCGATCGACTCGACCGAGCGCTCGAAGAAGGCCAACGAGAACGGCGCGTTCGACTGGGAGATCGCGCCCGTCACGATGCAGGGCAAGGCGGGCGACACCGTCGTGAAGTTCGACGAGCAGCCGTTCAAGGCCAAGCTCGACAAGATCCCGGGGCTGAAGCCCGCGTTCAAGAAGGACGGCACGATCACCGCAGCGACCTCGTCGAGCATCTCCGACGGCGCCGCGGCGCTGGTGCTGATGCGCGAGTCGACCGCATCCCGCCTCGGCTCGAAGCCGATCGCGCGCATCGTCGCCCACAGCGTGCACGCGCAGGCGCCGAGCTGGTTCACGACCGCGCCGGTCGGCGCGATCGAGAAGGTGCTGAAAAAGGCTGGCTGGAGCGCGAAGGACGTCGAGCTCTGGGAGGTCAACGAGGCGTTCGCCGCCGTCACGATGGCAGCGATGACCGAGTTCAAGCTCTCGCACGACATCGTCAACGTGCACGGCGGCGCGGTCGCGCTCGGCCATCCGATCGGCGCCAGCGGTGCGCGCATCGTCGTCACGCTGCTCGGCGCGCTCAGGAAGCAGGGCAAGAAGAAGGGCGTCGCCGCGCTTTGCATCGGCGGCGGCGAGGCGACCGCGCTCGCGGTCGAGATGCTCTAGGCGCGTCGGGTCGACGCGAGACGCCGTGCTCGGCACGCATTCGCTCGGCCTGTTCGCGGCGACGGTCTTCGTCGTCAACGCGACGCCGGGCGTCGACATGCTGTTCGTGGCCACGCGGACGCTGCGCCACGGCGTCGGCGGCGGCATCGCCGCGGCGCTCGGCGTCGCCGCCGGCTGCATCGTCCATACGCTGGTCGCAGCGTTCGGATTGGCGGCGCTGCTCGCGGCGTCGAGCGCGACGTTCGCGTTGGTCAAGTGGACCGGCGCCGCGTACCTGCTCTGGCTCGCCATCGGCATGCTGCGCGACGGCATCGCGAGGCCGAGCGGTGCTGCCGCTCGCGCGCCGGCCGCGACGCCCGTCGCATCCGCAGGGACGCTCCGCCTGTTCCGCCAGGGGCTGCTCACCAATACCCTGAACCCCAAGGTCGCGCTCTTCTTCCTCGCGCTGCTGCCGCAGTTCATCGCCGCCGACGCTGCGCACAAGCTCCTCGCCTTCCTGTTCCTTGGCGGTTGGTTCGTCGTGCAGGGCGCGCTCTTCCTGATCGCTTTCGTGCTGCTGGTCGCGCCGCTCGGGCGCTGGCGCGCCGGGACATCGCTCAGGCGGGGACTCCACCTCGCCGGCGCCGGCCTGTTCGCCGGGCTCGCCCTGCGCCTTGCCCTGGTCGAGCGCGCGTGATGCCGGCCGCATCGCCCGTCGCCGCCGCGCCGCTCGCGTCCGCGGGCGAGACCTTCACCCAGCGCGCGCGCTTCAGCGATGACGCGATCCGCGCCTTCGCGACCTCGGTGCACGATTACAGCCCACTGCACCACGACCTGGACGCCGCGCGCGCCGCCGGCTATCACAGCCTGATCGCGTCGGGAACGCAGCTCGGCAGCGTCTTCATGGCGATGACGGCGACGCATTTCGCCAAGCCCGCGAGCGACGGCCGTCCGCGCCTCGGCCTGGGCCTCGGCTTCGAGCTGCGCTTCCGCGCGCCGGTCTACGCCGGCGAGAACATCGATCTGCGCTGGACGGTCACCGGCGTCGCCTGGAAGGAGAGCCTCGCCGGCTGGCTCGCGCGCCTCCAAGGCGATGCGCGCACGGCCGAGCGGATACTCCTCGAAGGCACTGGCACGCTGCTGCTGCGTGCGCCCGAACGCGACGCCGCGCGATGATCCTCGACGACGACCATCGCGCAGTGCAGGACGCGGTGCGCGCCTACGTGCAGGAGCGGATCGCGCCGAACGCCGCCGCGTGGGACCGCAAATGCCTTTTCCCGAAGGCCGAGCTGCAGGGCCTCGCTGCGCTCGGCTGCTACGGCGTCGCCGTGCCGACCGCATACGACGGCGCCGGCCTCGACTACCTGGCGCTCGCCGTGATCCTCGAGGAGATCGCCGCCGGCGACGGCGCGACGTCGACGATCGTCAGCGTCAACAACTGCCCGGTCTGCTCGATCCTGATGGCGTACGCGAACGACGCGCAAAAGGAGAAGTGGCTGAAGCCGCTCGCGTGCGGCGAGATGCTTGGCGCGTTCTGCCTCACCGAGCCGCACGTCGGCTCCGAGGCGAGCGGCCTGCGCACGACTGCCGTTCGCGCCGGCGACCACTACGTGCTCGACGGCGTCAAGCAGTTAATCACGAGCGGCAAGAACGGCGACGTCGCGATCGTCATGGCGGTCACCGACAAGAGCGCGGGCAAGCGCGGCATCAGCGCCTTCGTCGTGCCGACGGCGACGCCCGGCTACATCGTCGCCCGCCTCGAGGACAAGGCCGGCCAGCACGCGAGCGACACGGCGCAGATCGTGTTCGAGAAGTGCCGGATCCCGGCGGCGAACCTGCTCGGCGAGGAAGGGCAGGGCCTGAAGATCGCGCTCTCCGGGCTCGAAGGCGGCCGGATCGGCATCGGTGCGCAGTCGATCGGCATGGCGCGCGCCGCGTTCGACGCCGCGCTCGCCTACGCCAAGCAACGCATTGCGTTCGGCAAGCCGATCTTCGAGCACCAGGCGGTGCAGTTTCGCCTCGCCGACATGGCGACGCGGATCGAGGCGGCGCGCCAGCTCGTCCATCACGCGGCCAGCCTGAAGGACGCAGGCCTGCCTTGCCTCAAGGAAGCGGCGATGGGAAAGCTCGTCGCGAGCGAGATGGCCGAGCGCGTGTGCAGCGACGCGATCCAGATCCATGGCGGTTACGGCTACGTCAGTGACTTCCCGGTCGAGCGGATCTGGCGCGACGTCCGCGTCTGCCAGATCTATGAAGGGACGAGCGACGTGCAGAAGATCCTGATCGCGCGCGCTCTCGCCTGACTTCAGGACCGAGGCGATGGCCGCAGCGACGATCGACGAGCGCGGCGCGAGCGACGCCACCGTCCTCGAGGCGTTCGAGACGGCGCAGCCGGCAAGCACGAGCTGGACCGCCGACGACCGTGTGTGGGCCGACCGTGTCGCGCTCGAAGCGCTCGGCAGCGACGCGGCGCCGGCAGCGTTCGTCGTCGGCCGCGCGCGCCACGCGCTGCAGCGCCTCGCACCGCGCGAGCGCATCGTCGCGCAGTGGCTGCGCGAGCCGCTCTGGCGGGCGCGCTGGATCGTCGTCGTCGCCGTGCTCGCGTTCGGCGTCGGCGTGCTCGCCGATCACATCGGCAACAGCCAGCGCATCAACCTGCTCGCGCCGCCGTTCTGGGGCGTGCTGCTGTGGAACGCAGTCGTCTACCTCGCGCTCGTCGCCGGCCTGCTGGCACGGCTGATGCGACGTGCGCCACGTGCCGCCGGCCCGCTGCTGCGCGCGACGCGCTCGCTGCTGCAGATCCGTAGACGCCTGCCGAGCGCTCCCGCCGGAGGGAGCGCCGTGGCGCTCGCCCGCTTCGTCGCGCTCTGGGGCGAGCGCGGCGCCAGGCTCGCGCTGCTGCGCGCCGAGACCGTGTTGCACGCCGGCGCCGGTGCGCTCGGCCTCGGCCTGGTCGCGGGTCTCTACGCGCGCGGGCTCGTCCTCGACTACCGAGCCGGCTGGGAGAGCACGTTCCTCTCGCCCGGCGTCGCGCACGCGCTGGTGACGACCGTGCTCGCGCCGGCGGCGCAGCTGTCGGGGATCGCGCTGCCCGACGCCGCCGCGTTCGCCGCACTGCGCAGTGCACACGGCGACACGGGTGGCGGCGCTCCGGCAGCGCCGTGGATCCACCTGATCGCCCTGACCTTGCTGCTCTTCGTCGTGGTGCCGCGCGTGCTGCTCGGGCTCTTCCTGCTGGCGCGCTCGGAACGCATCGCGCGACGCTTCCCGCTGCCGCTCGAGAGCCCCTACTTCCAGCGCCTGCTCCGGCTGCAGCGCGGCGCGGCGGCGCGGCTCTGCGTCTTCCCGTACGGCAGCACGCCGTCGCCGCAGGCCACGCTGGCGATGCGCGCGATCGCCGCCGAGCTGTTCGGCGCGCGCGTCGCGTTCGAGGTCGCGCCGACGGTCGGCTTCGCCGGCGAAGACGATGCGCTGCTCGCCGCCGATCCGGCGCTCACCCACGCGCTCGCGCTGTTCGACGCGAGCGCCACGCCCGAGGCCGAGAACCAGGGGCGCTTCGTCGCGCGGCTCCTCTCCGTCCTGCCGCCGGGCGCCGCGCTGGTCGCGATCGTCGACGAAGCGGCGTTCGCAGAGCGTTTCGGCGCGCTTCCGGAGCGCATGGCGCAGCGCCGCGACGCGTGGCGCGCGTGGGGCGACGCGCTCGACATCGCCGTCGTCTTCGTCGAGCTCGCCGCCGCCGGCGTCGCCGCGGCGCTGCCGGCCATGCAAGCGGCGTTCGCCAGGCCTGCGCGCGCGATGCGATGAGCGAACGCGACCCGCGCACCATCGCGCTCAGCCTCGTCTCGCACACCAACGCGGGCAAGACGACGCTCGCCCGCACGCTCCTCGGCCGCGACGTCGGCGAGGTGCGCGACGCACCGCACGTCACCGAGTTCGCCGACGTGCACACGATGCTCGAGACCGCCGACGGCGAGCGGCTGCTGCTCTGGGACACACCCGGGTTCGGCGACAGCGCGCGGCTGCTCAAGCGTCTGCGCCAGTCGGCGCAGCCGGTCGGCTGGTTCATGAGCCAGGTCTGGGACCGCTGGCGCGACCGCGCGTTCTGGGCGACGCAACAGGCGCTGCGCAACGTCCGCGACGAGGCCGACGTGATGCTCTATCTCGTCAACGCGTCCGAGGAGCCTTCGGCCGCGGGCTACGTCGGGACCGAGATGAACCTGCTCGCGTGGGTAGGCAAGCCCGTCGTCGTCCTCCTCAACCAGCTCGGCGCGCCGCGCGGGGCCGCGGTCGAGGCGGCGGAGATCGCGCGCTGGAAGTCGCATCTGGCGCCGTATGCGCACGTGCGTGTGGTCTTGCCGCTCGACGCGTTCGCGCGCGCCTGGGTGCAGGAGCTGACGCTGCTGCACGCGATCGAGGCGGTGCTCGACGCCGACCGGGCGGCGCGCATGGCGCGCCTGCGCGCGGCGTGGCAGGCGCGGCGCGAGCACACCTTCGACGCCGCGATGCGCTCGATCGCAGCAAGCCTGGCGCGCCTCGCGAGCATGCGCGAGGTCCTGCCGGAGGGCTCGGCGCTGCGCTCGCGGCTGCGCTCGGTCGGCGCCGCGATCGGACTCGGCACGGCCGACGCCACGCCCGCGGCGGTCGCGCAGCGCGCGCTCGCCGAGCGCCTCGACGCCGAGGTGCGCGCGAACACGCTCGAGCTGCTCCAACTGCACGGCCTCGGCGGCGCCGCGCAGCAGGAGATCCTGACGCGGCTCGCGCGCCACTACGAGCTGCGCCTGCGGATGGACGAGAAAGGCGCGGCCATGTGGGGAGGCATGGTCACCGGCGCGCTGGTCGGCCTCAAGGCCGACGTGCTGAGCGGCGGGTTGACGCTTGGCGGCGGGCTGCTCGCCGGCGGCCTGCTCGGCGCGCTCGGCGCCGCCGGGCTCGCGCGCTGCGTGAACCTCGTGCGCGGCACCGAGCATTCATCGATCGCCTGGAACGCGGAGGCGCTCGACCAGATGGTCGACGCAGCGCTGTTGCGCTATCTCGCGGTCGCCCATTTCGGCCGCGGCCGCGGCGACTGGGTGCAGGGCGAGACCCCGCCGCACTGGAAGGACGTGATCGCGCGCGAGCTTGCGGCGCGGCGCGACGAGCTCGCGGCGATCTGGTCGATCCGCGACCCGCACAGCGAGTCTGCCGATGCCACTGCGCTCACCGCGGCGCTCGAGCCGCTCGTGCGCGACGCCGCGGCGGGAGCGCTGGCGCGGCTCTATCCCGGCGTCGCGGCGTGGGATGATGCTCGTGCAGGCTCGCGCACCGACCTCGCCGCGCCGTCCCGATGAACGCATCGACTTCGTATCCGCCCCGCGCGCTCGTCTTCGACGTCTTCGGAACGGTCGTCGACTGGCGCGGCTCGCTCGTCCGCGAGGGCGCGGCGCTCGCCGCCGCCAAGGGCCTCGCGGTCGACTGGCCGGTGTTCGCCGACGCCTGGCGCGCCGGCTACCAGCCAGCGATGCAGCGCGTTCGCAGCGGTGCCGAGCCGTGGCGCAATCTTGATGCTTTGCACCGCGAGATCCTCGACACGCTGCTGCCGCGCTTCGGCCTCGAAGCGCTCGACGAGGGCGAGCGCGACCATCTCAACCGCGTCTGGCATCGGCTCGATCCCTGGCCCGATGCAGTCGAAGGACTCGAGCGGCTGAAGCGGCGCTTCGTGATCGCGGCGCTCTCGAACGGCAACGTGTCGCTCCTCGTCGACATGGCCAAGCGCGCCGGCCTGCCGTGGGACTGCGTCCTCTCGGCCGAGCTCGTGCGACGCTACAAGCCCGACCTCGAGGTCTACCGAATGGCCGCGCGCCTGCTCGGCTTCGCGCCGCACGAGGTCGCGCTCGTCGCCGCGCACCCGAGCGATCTCGACGCGGCGCGCGACGCGGGATTGCGCACGGCCTACGTCGCGCGTCCGCTCGAGCACGGGCCGGGCGGCGTGTTCGAGCTCGTTGCCGCGGGCCGCTTCGACTGGCAGGCGAGCGATTTCGCCGACCTCGCCGCGCAGCTGGGGAACGGCGCATGAGGCCCACGGCGATCGACTTCCATTTCGACTTCTCGTCGCCGTATTCGTACATCGCCTCGGAGTGGATCGAGGCGCTCGCCGCGCGCCACGGCCGCACCGTGCGCTGGCACGCCGTCCTTCTCGGCGCGACGTTCCAGGCGGCGGAGCTGAAGAGCCCGGTCGCCTATCCGATCAAGCGTGAGTATTCGCTGCTCGACTTCGAGCGCTCGGCGCGCTTCGCCGGTGTGCCGTTCACGCTGCCGGCGAAGTTCCCGGTGCCGACGCAGAACGCGGCGCGCGTCTTCTGGTGGCTCGACGCATCCGATGCCGAGCGCGCCGCCGGCTGGGCTCGCCATTGCCTGCGCGCCTACTTCACGCGCGGGACGGTCGACCTTTCGGATCCCGCGCACCTGAAGGCGCTCGCGCGCGAGTTCGGTCTCGACGCCGACGAAGCGGAGCGCGTCTGGAGCGATCCGCGCTGGAAGGCGACGCTCAAGACCGCATGTGACGGGGCGATCGCCGCTGGCGTCTTCGGCGCGCCGTTCTTCGTCATCGACGGCGAGCCGTTCTGGGGCAACGATCGCCGTCCGCAGATCGAGCGCTGGCTCGAAAGCGGCCCGTTCTGAGACGACGATGGAGCTTCTCGCATTCCTGCGCACGCAGGTGCACGCCAACCGCCTTGCCAACCATCGGCTGCACGGCGCGATGCGCGCGCTCTCCGACGCCGACTACCGCGCGCCGCGGACGAGTTTTTTCCCCAGCCTGGCGGCGACGCTCGAGCACATCCTTGCGGTCGATCTCTACTACATCGCCGCGCTCGAAGGCGACGCCGCGATGGAGCGCAGCTGGCGCGACGCGCCGAAAGGCGTCTCGCTCGACCTGCTCGCCGACGCGCAGGCGCGCGCCGACCAGCGCTTCATCGACCACGTCGATGGGCTTTCGCCGGCGGCGCTCGACGAGATCGTCGATCTCGACCGCGGCGGCGGCCGGATCCAGCGCGAGCGCCGCGGCCACGTGGTCGCCCATCTGCTCCAGCACCAGGTGCACCACCGCGGCCAGGCGCACGCGATGCTGGCCGGCACGGCCGTCGCGCCACCGCAGCTCGACGAGTTCCTGATGCCGAGCGAAGCGCACCTGCGCGCCGACGACGTGCGCGCGCTCGGCTGGAGCGAAGCGACGCTCTTCTCCTAGCTCCTGGGCGGCGCCGCATGGAAAGCATCTACGAAACGCCCGAGCACGCGCTGCTGCGCGAGCAGGTCGCGCGCTTTCTCGCGCGCGAGGTCGAGCCGCACGCGCTCGCATGGGAGCACGCCGGCATGACGCCGCGCGCGGTGCTGCGAAAGCTCGGCGAAGCCGGCCTGCTCGGCCTGATGTATTCCGCCGAGCACGGCGGCGCCGAGGCCGACGCGCTCACCAACCTCGTCTTCGCCGAGGCGCTCTCGCAGTCGACCTTCGGCGGCTTCATCATCACGGTCCTCGTCCACACCGATATGGCGAGCCCGCACCTGCAGCACGCCGGAACCGCGCAGCAGCGGGCGAAGTACATGCCCGGAGTCACGGCGGGCGAGACGATCACCGCGGTGGCGATCACCGAGCCCGACGCCGGCTCGGATGTCGCCGGCATCCGGACGACGGCGAAGCGCTCGGCCGACGGCAGCGAATGGGTGCTGAACGGGACCAAGCTCTTCATCACCAACGGCGTCCACGCCGATCTCTACTTCGTCGCCGCCAAGACCGGGACGGCGCGCCATGCGATGTCGATGTTCATCGTCGAGAAAGGAACGCCGGGCTTCAGCGTCGGCCGCCAGCTCGACAAGACCGGCTGGCTCTCGTCCGACACGGCCGAGCTGGTGTTCGACGACTGCCGCATCCCGGCGGCCAACCTGCTCGGCGAGGAGAACCGCGGCTTCTATTCGGTGATGAAGAACTTCCAGACCGAGCGGATCGCGCTCGCCGCGATGGCGGTCGGCCATTCGATGCAGGCGCTTCAGGCGACCCTCGCGCATGTGCGCGCGCGGCGCGCGTTCGGCGCGACGCTGTTCGACCAGCAGGTCGTGCGCCAGCGGATCGCGATGCTCGACGCGAAAGTGCGCGCCGCGCGCGCGTTCATGTACCACTGCGCGTGGCGCGTCACGCAGGGACACGACGTCGTGCAGGAGGTCTCGATGCTGAAGGCGCTGACCGGCGAGCTCGTCAACGAAGTGGTCTCGGCGTGCCAGCAGTTCCACGGCGGCATGGGCTACATGCGCGGCACCGTGATCGAGCGGCTCTGGCGCGACGCGCGCATCCTCGCGATCGGCGGCGGCGCGACCGAGGTGATGCTCGACGAGGTCGCCAAGCGCTACGGCGCAGATGGCTGACTGAGTGGGCTCGGCCCGCCACGGGCTTTCCGCGATGGGCTACGCTTGCCGCTCAATCGACGAGGCAAACCTTGCCGGGACGGGGAAGGACACGCGCGACATGAATCCGACCGCTCTTCGCATCGAGCGCGGCGGTGCCGTCGCGCGCGTCTGGCTCGACCGCCCCGAGGTGCGCAACGCGCTCAACGGCGTCCTCATCGGCGAGCTCGCCGCTGCCTTCGCCGAGCTCGCGAGCGACGCCGGCGTGCGCGCGATCGTCCTCGGCGGCAGCGGCAAGGCGTTCTGCGCCGGCGCCGACCTCGCGTTCATGCGCGAGGCCGCGGCCTACACCTGGGAGCAGAACCACGCCGACGCGGCGCGCCTCGCCGAGATGCTGTGGTCGATGTACAGCTGTCCGGTGCCGCTGATCGCGCGCATCCACGGCGACTGCTACGCCGGCGGCCTCGGCCTCGCGTCGGTGTGCGACATCCGCGTCGTCGCCGAGGGCGTCACCTTCTCACTCAGCGAGGCGCGGCTCGGCCTGCTGCCGGCGACGATCAGCCCGTACGTCGTGCGCGCGATGGGCGAGCAGGCGGCGCGCCGCTACTTCGTCACCGCCGAGCGCTTCGGCGCCGCCGAGGCGCGCGCCTGCGGCTTCGCGCACGAGGTCTGCGCGGCCGGCACGATCGACGACGTCGTCGACCGGCTCGCCGCCGCGATCGTCGCCAACGGGCCGATGGCGACGCGCGCGTGCAAGCGCCTCGTGCAAGACGTCGCCGGCCGCGAGATCAGCGCCGAGCTGCGCGCCGACACTGCGCGCCGGATCGCCGACATCCGTGCCAGCGCCGAAGGCAGGGAAGGCATCCAGAGCTTCCTGGACAAGCGCAGCCCGGCGTGGCAGAACGACAAGAAGCCATGAACCTCGACCTCACCCAACTCGTCGCGATCGCCGCCGCCCTCGGCTGGGCCAGTGGGCTTCGCCTCTACGCCGTCGTCTTCCTTACCGGTCTCGCGGGCTGGCTCGGCTGGGTCGACCTGCCGGGCGACCTGCACGTCCTCGCCAGGCCGATCGTCCTCGGCGCGAGCGGGTTGATGCTCTTCTTGGAGTTCTTCGTCGACAAGATCCCGGGGCTCGACAGCATCTGGGACGCGATCCACACCTTCGTGCGCATCCCCGCCGGGGCGGCGCTCGCGGCGGCGGTGTTCGGCGGCGACCAGGCGAGCTGGGTGACCGCGGCGGCGCTGATGGGCGGAACGCTCGCGGCGACCAGCCACGCGGCCAAGCTGACGACGCGCGCTTCGGTCAACGCGTCGCCCGAGCCGTTCTCCAACATCTTCCTCTCGCTCCTCGGCGACGGCGCCGTGCCCGTGATGCTCTGGCTGTCGTGGGTGCATCCGGTCGTCGCTCTGGTCGTGCTCGCCGCGGTCGTCGTCGTCTCGCTGGTCGTCGTCTGCGTGCTGTGGCGCTTCATCGCCCGCCTGATGCGGCGCCTTCGCGGCGGCCATGTCACGCCCGCGCTCGAATAGCCCTTTGAAGGAGACGCCATGCTGCCTTCCCGCGTCACCCTGGTCGACGTCGGCCCGCGCGACGGACTGCAGAACGAGAAGCAGACGGTCGACGCGGCGGTCAAGATCGAGCTCGTGCATCGCCTGCAGGCGGCCGGATTGAAGGAGATCGAGGCCACCAGCTTCGTCAGCCCGAAGTGGGTGCCGCAGATGGCTGACAACGCCGCCGTCCTCGCCGGCATCGAGCGCAAGGCCGGCGTCCGCTACTCGGTGCTGATCCCGAACCTGAAGGGCCTCGACGCCGCGCTCGCCGCCCCGCGCACCGAGTGGCCCGACGAGATCGTCGTCTTCGCCGCGGCCACCGAGGCGTTCAGCCAGAAGAACATCAACTGCTCGATCGCCGAGAGCATCGAGCGCTTCCGGCCGGTCGTCGCTGCGGCGAAGCGCCAGGGCATCAAAGTGCGCGGCGCGATCTCGGTCGCGCTTGGCTGCCCGTACCAGGGCGAGGTGAGTGCCGACGAGGTCGAGCGCGTCGTCCGCCTGATCAAGGAGATCGGCGTCGACCATTGCGGCATCGCCGACACGATCGGCGTCGGCACGCCCCAGCGCGTCCAGGCGGTGCTCGAGCGCGCGCTCAAGCACTATCCCGTAGCCGAGGTGAGCGGCCATTTCCACGACACCTACGGGCAGGCGATCGGCAACGTCTACGCGAGCCTCGAGGTCGGCATCGCCACCTTCGATGCGAGCGTCGCCGGCCTCGGCGGCTGTCCGTACGCGAAAGGCGCGACCGGCAACGTCGCCACCGAGGACGTGCTGTTCCTGCTCGACGGCCTCGGCATCGACACCGGCGTCTCGCTCGACGGCGTCGTCGACGCGGCCGCGTTCATCTCCGGCGTCCTCGGTCGCAAGCCGGTCTCACGGGTGGCGAACGCGATGCTCGCCAAGCGCTCCGCAGCCGTGCCTGTCGCGTCTCCCTAAGTCTTCGTTGGCGGGACTGAGCGAGCCAAGCCGCCGGCGGGTGGCTGGTGGCCGCTCCGATTGCGGCGGTCGTCCCTTTGGCCCGACTCCCCTGCGAGGCTCGGTCCCGGGGGCCTGCCGCATAACTCGCTCCGTGAGCTGCCTCACTGCGCTCAAACAGCTGCGGCAAGTCAGACGCGAAGGCGCGCTAAAGCGCGCCGGCCCCGGGAGCTGCGCTCCTCGGCGCCGCAGAATCGCACCCCCCAGCCACCCGCGCGTGCGCCGAACCGGCCAGAGGCACGCTGCCGGGCCGCGCCTTTTTGTGCGCTCGGTCGCCGCCCGACTCGGCTAGGCGACCGCCCTCTGGCTCCCTCGCTACTTCTCGACGAACGCGCGCTCGATCACGTACTCGCCGGCCTGGCCGATGCCGGAGGAGATCGTGAAGCCGGCGGCGTCGAGGACCGCGCGCATGTCCTTCAGCATCGCCGGGCCGCCGCAGATCATGGCGCGGTCGGTCTTCGGGTCGATCTGCGGGAAGCCGATGTCGCGGCAGAGCTTGCCGTTGGCGATCAGCTCGGGAAGGCGCCCCTGGTTGCGGAATGGCTCGCGCGTCACGGTCGGGTAGTAGACGAGCTGCTCGCGCACCTGCTCGCCGAGATGGTCGTGGCGCGGTAGGTCGTGCGCGATCAGGTCGGCGTAGGCGAGCTCGTCGACTTTGCGCACGCCGTGCACCAGGACGATCTTCTCGAAGCGCTCGTAGGTGTCGGGGTCGCGGATGATGCTCATGAACGGCGCCAGCGCGGTGCCAGTCGCGAACAGGTAGAGGAAGCGCCCGGGCAGCAGATCGGTCAGGACGAGCGTTCCGGTCGGTTTGCGGCCGACCAGCACGTCGTCGCCGACCTGCATGTGCTGCAGGCGCGAGGTCAGAGGCCCGTTCGGCACCTTGATGCTGAAGAACTCGAGGTGTTCCTCGTAGTGGGCGCTGGCGATCGAATATGCGCGCATCAGCGGCTTGCCGTCGACCACGATGCCGACCATCACGAAGTGCCCGCTTTCGAAGCGCAGGCTCGCGCCGCGCGTGCACGTGAACGTGAAGAGCGACTCGTTCCAATGGTGGACCGTCAGTACTTTTTGAACGTCGTAAGCCGCCATCAGTAGGTTCTCTTATTCGTCTCGGCTGCGTCCGGCAGGCAGACCGCGGCCCGGATCACGCGCCGGATCTCCGCCAGCCACGCTTCGCATTCGGCCGGCTGCATCAGGTCGGTGCCGAGAAAGCTCGACAGGGTGAATCGGTTGGAGAGATAGAAGTACCCGAGCGCGGCGAGCGTCAGGTAGACCTTCTTGACGTCGAGGCCGCGCCGGAACACCTGCTGGCGCTCGCCCTCGGCCAGTATTGTCGCCAAAATGTCGAGCACCGGCCGCGACAGCAGCTTGACCTTGACCGACTTGGTGATGTGCCGCCCGCGCTGCAGGTTCTCGTTGCTGAGCAGGGCGACGAACTCCGGGTGCTCGACGTAGTAGCGCCAGGTGAACGCGACCAGCTGGTCGAGCGCCTCGCGCGGCCGGCTCGCATCGAGGGTGAGTGCGCTCTCGGCCTCGCCGAGCTCGCCGTAGACGCCTTCGAGCACCGCCAGGTAGAGCGCCTCCTTGCTCGCGAAGTAGTAGTAGATCATCCGGTCGCTCGAGCGTGCCGCGCGCGAGATGCGCTCGATGCGCGCCCCGCTGTAGCCGTGGTGCATGAACTCGTTGCGCGCTGCGCGCAAGATGCGCCGCTGGGTCTGGACCGGGTCGCGGGCGGTGGGCATTCTTGTCCGGCAGGGTGGGCGAGGCTTTGCAAACGCGCCGCGGCATGCTAGATTGACTCGTCAATGAAGTAAACACTTCATTCACCGGAAAGAGCGGCCGAGGAGCAGAGGTTCGCACCATGGAGCACCGATTCGAGCGCCCCGCATCCGTCGCCGAAGCCGCGCGACGGCTCGCCGCGGGGCCGTGCGCAGTGCTCGCCGGCGGCACCGACCTCTACCCGGCCCACGTCGGCCGCAAGGTCGCTCTGCCGCTGGTCGACATCACCGGCATCGCCGAGCTGCGCGGCATCCGGCGCGACGACGCGGGCTGGACGATCGGCGCGACCACGACCTGGAGCGATGTCGCCCGCGCCGAGCTGCCGCCGCTCTTCGCTGCGCTCAAGGCCGCCGCGCGCGAGATCGGCGGCCTGCAGATCCAGAACACCGGCACCGTCGCCGGCAACCTGTGCAACGCGGCGCCGGCCGCCGACGGCACGCCAGTGCTGATGGCGATGGGCGCGAGCGTCGTGCTGCAGAGCGCGCGCGGCGCGCGCACGCTGCCGCTCGAGCAGTTCGTGCTCGGCAACCGGCGGACCGCGCGCGCCACCGACGAGCTCGTCGTTGCGGTGCGCGTCCCGCCGCGCAGCGCCCGCGCGCGCTCGGCGTTCGTCAAGCTCGGCGGCCGCCGTTACCTGACGATCGCGGTGACGACGGTCGCCGCCGTCGTCGACGCAGACGCCGACGGCGCGATCGTCGCCGCCGGCGTCGCGGTCGGCAGTTGCTCAGCCGCGGCGCGGCGCCTGCCTGCGCTCGAGCGGCGCCTCGTCGGCGCGCCGGCGCACGGCGACCTCGCCGCGTTGTTCGCTCCCGGCGACCTCGCGCCGCTCGCGCCGATCGACGACCTGCGCGCAAGCGCCGCCTACCGCCTCGATGCGACCGCGACGCTCTTGCGCCGCGTCTTGCAGAGCGTCGCCGCGGCGCCATGACCGCGCGCGACCTGCCCGCGCTCCAGGTCGTCCGCGTCGACGTCAACGGCAGCGCGCGCGAACTCGCCGGCGACCCGGCGCGGCGCCTCGCCGATGCGCTGCGCGACGAGCTCGGCCTCACCGGCACCAAGATCGGCTGCCATGCGGGCGACTGCGGCGCCTGCACGGTCCTGCTCGACGGCGAACAGGTCTGCGCGTGCATCGTCGGCGTCGGCCAGTGCGAGGGACGCACGGTGACGACGGTCGAAGGGCTCGCCGCCGGCAACGGCACCCTCTCCTCGCTGCAGCGCGCGTTCGTCGCCCATGGCGCTGCCCAGTGCGGCATCTGCACTCCCGGGATGCTGATGAGCGCGGCGGCGCTGCTGCGCGCCAATCCCAAGCCGAGCGAGGCCGCGGTGCAGGATGCGCTCGCCGGCGTGCTGTGCCGCTGCACCGGCTACCGCAAGATCGTCGAAGCGGTGCTCGCGGCGGCGCATGGCGACGTCGTCGACGCCGTCGAAGCAGGCGCGGGCCGCGCCGTCGGCGCGCGCGTCGCGCGGCTCGATGCGCGCGCGAAGGTGACCGGCGCCGAGCGCTTCGGCGCCGACGCGTTGCCGGCGTGCGCCGCGCCGGTGCTGGCAATGCGCGTCGTCCGCTCGCCGCATTCGCACGCCGCGTTCACGGTCGGCGACTTGGCCCCGCTGCGTGCGCGCTGGCCGGGCATCGCCGACGTGCTCACCGCTCGCGACGTTGCGAACAACGCGTTCGCGATCTTCCCCGACTTGCGCGACCAGCCGGTGCTCGCCGACGGCATCGTCCGCTTCCGCGGCGAGGCGGTGCTGGCGCTCGTCGGCGACGCGGAGACCATCGCCGCGATCGACGAGGCAGAGCTGCCGGTCCGCTACACGCCGCTGGCGGCGCCCGTCGCGCCCGCCGCCGCGCTCGCCGCCGCCGCCCGCGGAGCGCCGGTCCAGGCGCGCCATCCCGACAACGTGCTCTGCCGCGGCCGCGTCGTGCGCGGCGACGTCGAGGCGGCGTGCGCCGCCGCACCGCACGTCGTGCGCGCGTCGTTCCAGACGCGCCACGTCGAGCACGCCTACATCGAGCCCGAGGCGGGATACGCCGAGATCGTCGACGCCGTCGATGCGAGGGGTGCGCCGCTTCGCCGCGTACGCATCTTCGCCTGCACGCAGACGCCGTACATGGACCGCGACGAGGTCGCGAACGTGCTCGGCGTCCGCACCGAGCAGGTCCACATCGTGCCGTCGGCGATCGGCGGCGGGTTCGGCGGCAAGCTCGACCTGTCGGTGCAGCCGCTCGTCGCGGTCGCCGCCTGGAAGCTCGGCCGCGCCGTGCGCCTCGTCTACGAGCGGCCGGAGTCGATGCAGTCGAGCACCAAGCGCCATCCGGCCGAGATGCAGGCGTGCCTCGCATGCGACGGTGCCGGCAGGCTCGTCGCCTACGACTTCACGGGCGACTTCAACACCGGTGCGTACTCGTCGTGGGGGCCGACCGTCGCCAACCGCGTGCCGATCCACGCCAGCGGGCCGTACCGCGTCCCGAACGTGCGCGCGCTGACGCGCGCCGTGCTGACGCACGACAGCGTCGCGGGCGCCTTCCGCGGCTTCGGCGTTCCGCAGTCGACGCTGCTCTGCGAGCTGCTGATCGACCAGCTCGCGGCGCGCACCGGCAGCGACGCGCTCGAGTTCCGCTACCGCAACGCGCTCGTCGCCGGCGACACGACGCCGACCGGGCAGGCGCTCGGCGCGAGCGTCGGCCTGCGGGCGTGCCTCGATGCGCTGAGGCCCGCGTGGCGCGCGGCGCTCGAAGCGACGCGCAGCGCCAACGAGCGCGCCGTCGCGACCGGCTCGCCGATCCGGCGTGGCGCCGGCATCGCCTGCATGTGGTACGGCATCGGCAACACCGTGATTGCCAATCCGTCGACGATGCGCGGCGCGCTGCGCTGGAGCGCCGAGCGCGGCGCGCACCTGATGCTCTACAACGGCGCGCAGGAGATCGGCCAGGGCACCGCGACGATCATGCCGCAGATGTTTGCCGACGCCATCGGCCTGAAGCTGTCGTGCGTCGAGCAGGTGATGGGCGACACCGACCGCACCGCCGACGCCGGCAAGTCGTCGGCGTCGCGCCAGACCTTCGTCTCGGGCAATGCGGCGCGCGGCGCGGGCGCAGATCTGCGCAAGCAGCTGATCGAGCGGCTCGGCTTCGCCGATCGCGCGAACGAAGCGGTCGCGCTCGCGCTCGAGCGCGACCGCCTCGTCGGGCGCTCTGACGGCGAGGAGCGCGCGATCGACCTGCGCACGCTCGCGGCATCGGTCGGCACGGCGACCGATGCGGGCAGTGCCGGCGGTGCGCGCGCGCCCGGCGATCTCTTCGTCGGCAGTGGCCACTTCAATCCGCCGACCGTCCCGCTCGATGCCGACGGGCAGGGCGTTCCCTACGCGACCTACGGCTTCGCGGCGCAGATCGCCGAGGTCGCGGTCGACGTCGAGCTCGGCACGGTCACCCCCGTCCACATCCACGCGGCGCACGACGTCGGCCGGGCGATCCATCCGACGCTCGTGGAAGGACAGATCCACGGCGGCATCGCGCAGGGGATCGGCATGGCGCTGATGGAGGAGTACGTCAACGGTCGCACCGACAACCTGCACGACTACCTCATCCCGACCGTCGGCGACGTGCCGCCGATCACGGTGCACCTGATCGAAGACCCCGAGCCGCTCGGCCCGTGGGGAGCGAAAGGCGTCGGCGAGCCGGCGCTCGTCGCCACCGCGCCGGCGATCCTGAACGCGATCCACGCCGCGACCGGCGTGCGCATGCACGAGGTGCCGGTAACGCCGCACCGCCTGCGCGCGGCGCTTCTGGAGGCGAACGCGGCATGAGCAATCCGGCCCATTTCGCGGCGCGTTCCGACGGCCAGGCCATCGACGCCGAGGCCGACGCCAAGCCGGCCGTCCTCGAGCACTCGCGTGCTCCCGAGCGGATGGCCGCCGACAAGGTGCGCTGCGAGGCGTGCCCGGTGCTTTGCCAGATCAGCCCCGGCAAGCTCGGCGCGTGCGACCGCTACGGCAACGTCGACGGCGTGCTGACGCGACTCGACATGCTGCACCTGGTCGCCAAGCCCGGCACCGACCTGGTCGCGTGGCAGGCGGCGCAGAACGGCGCCTGGGACGGATCGCTCGTGCCGTCGGCCGACGCCGATGCGCCGGTATTCGTCTCGGGGCTGGGCTCGGGGACCACGTATCCCGACTACAAGCCGGCGCCCTTCATCGTCGCCTCGAAGCACGCCGGCGTCGACCTCGTCACCGTCGTCACCGAGGGCATCTTCAGCTACTGCAGCTTCAAGGTGAAGATCGACACCGACCGCTACCTCGGCCCCGAGCAGGCGACCGTGCGCCACCAGGGCGAAGCGGTCGGCCACGTCAGCACGATCGAGTACGGCTCGCAGTTCCTGAGCGTGGGCGGCGTCCACCACCTCACCGGCGGGTCGAAGAAGGAAGGGCGCGTCGCCTGCGAGATGATGATGGCGCTCGGCAACCGCCAGCCGGTCGAGCTCCAGATCGAGGGCGGTGCGTCCGTCGTCGTCGCCGCCGATCGGGCGCCGGTCGTCGACGGCGTCGAGGAGCGGCGCATGCGCGTCGGCTGCGGCTCGGCGACGATCGGCATCTTCGCCCAGCAGTGGTTCGGCCACGTCGACGAGGTCGTCGTGGTCGACGACCACATCACCGGCGTCCTCTCCGAGCACCAGGCGGGCAAGTTCCTCGACATGGCGCCGACCGGCATCCGCGTGCGCGGGCGCAAGTCGACGCCGGGGCGCTACTTCCAGGTCGCCAACCCCGGCTCGGGCTGGGGCGGCACCGACATCACCGAGCCGCTGTCGATCGTCGAGTCGTGGGACGCGAAGCACGGCGCGCGTCCGGGACTTCGCCTGCTGATGGTCTCGACGACCGGCGAGGACGCGGCGTGGTTCGTCCTCGATGACGAGCTCGTGCCGCGCCCCACCGAGATGCCCGACGCGGTGCGCCGCGTCGTCGCGCGCATCGGCGAGAACTGCGAGCCTTCGCTCTGCTCGGTGCTCGATGTTCGCGGCGACCGTCGCCAACGGCGGCACGCTGATGAAGCCTTACCTCGTCCAGCAGGTCACCGCGAGCGACCTGTCGATCGTCGAGCAGACCCAGGCGCAGGCGCTCAGCC
>DASXXO010000074.1:0-5682 GCA_036503045.1 Caldimonas sp.
CGACGCCGGCCTGGGAGTGAGACTCCCGCCGGGTGACGCCCGCGAGCGCGCCGCACCGTCGGTGTGAACCGCGCGTCGGGCGCTCGTGCCGCCCTGCCTAGAATCGGCGCCTTTTGGCGGCTAGCGAGGCGAGCCTGAAGATCAAGAGCGAGCGCGACTTCTGGTCGGGCATGATGTTCACCGCCATCGGCGTGGTGTGCGCGATCGGTGCGACCAGCTACAGCATGGGTCCGCCGTGCCCGCCGCAGGATCCGTGCGCGGCGAGCCTCTGGGCGCGCATGGCGCAGCTCTCGGCACATCCGGGAGCGGGCTATCTGCCGTTGGGCCTGAGCGTGCTGCTCGCGCTGCTCGGCGCCGTCGTCCTCTTCAAGTCGCTGACGATCGAGAGCGTCGGTGGCGATCCGGTGGGCGCGTTCGCGTGGCGGCCGCTCCTCGTCATCGTCGCCGCGATCGCCGTCTTCGGCCTGACGCTCGAGCCGCTCGGTCTCGCGCTCACGGTGCCGGTCGTGATCTTCATCTCGAGCCTTGCCGGCGACGAGTTCCACTGGAAGGGCGTGTTGCTCAACGCCATCGTCCTGACGATCGGCTCGTGGGCGATCTTCATCCGGGGCTTGAAGCTCACGATCCCACTCTGGCCGGCATTCGTCGGCTGATCCGGCATCGCACCGATCGTCGTCTACCGCGCCGAGCCGCATGGAACTCCTCCACAACCTCGGCATCGGCTTCGGCGTCGCGTTCACGCTGCAGAACCTGCTCTACGCGTTCTTCGGCGCGATGCTCGGGACGCTGATCGGGGTGCTGCCGGGAATCAGCCCCGTGGCGACGATCGCGATGCTGCTGCCCTCGACCTACGCCCTCGACGCGACGCCGGCGCTGATCATGCTTGCGGGCATCTACTACGGCGCGCAGTACGGCGGCTCGACGACCGCGATCCTGATCAACGTCCCGGGCGAGTCTTCGTCGGTCGTGACGGCGATCGACGGCTACCAGATGGCGCGCCAGGGCCGCGCCGGCGCCGCGCTCTCGGTGGCCGCGCTCGGCTCGTTCTTCGCCGGCTGCGTCGGCACCGTCATCATCGCTGCGCTCGCGCCGCCGCTCACCGAGCTCGCATTCAAGTTCGGCCCGGCCGAGTACTTCTCGCTCATGGTGCTCGGCCTGATCGGCGCGGTGGTCCTGGCGTCGGGATCGCTGATCAAGGCGATCTCGATGATCATCCTCGGCCTGCTGCTGGCGCAGATCAACGCCGACGTCATCTCGGGAACCGCGCCCTCCAGCTTCGACGTCCCGCAGCTCACCGACGGCGTCGGCTTCGTCGTCATCGCGATTGGCGTGTTCGGCTTCGGCGAGATCATCTCGAACCTCGCCCGGCCGGCGGAGCACCGCGAGGTCTTCACGAGCAAGGTCAAGGGTCTCTGGCCCAACGCGCGCGACTTCCAGGAGGCCTGGCCGTCGGTCCTGCGCGGCACCGCGCTCGGCTCGATCCTCGGCGTGCTGCCGGGCGGCGGGGCGCTGCTCGCGTCGTTCGCGTCGTACACGGTCGAAAAGAAGCTGACGCGCAAGCCCCGCATCCCGTTCGGCAAGGGTGCGATCCAGGGCGTCGCCGGCCCGGAGTCGGCGAACAACGCCGGCGCGCAGACCTCGTTCATCCCGATGCTCACGCTCGGCATCCCGCCCAACGCGGTCATGGCGCTGATGGTCGGCGCCATGGCCATCAAGGGCATCCAGCCCGGCCCGCAGGTGATGACGTCGAGCCCGCAGCTGTTCTGGGGCCTGATCGCCTCGATGTGGGTCGGCAACGCGATGCTCGTGATCCTCAACCTGCCGCTGGTCGGCATGTGGATCAAGCTGCTGAGCGTCCCCTATCGCTTTGTCTTCCCGGCGATCACCCTGTTCTGCTGCATCGGCGTCTACACGCTCGGCAACAGCGCCTTCGACGTCTACCTGACGGCAATCTTCGCGTTCGTCGGCTATGTCTTCTATAAGCTCGGCTGCGAGCCGGCGCCGCTCCTGCTTGGCTTCATCCTCGGGCCGATGATGGAGGAGAACCTGCGCCGGGCGCTCCTCCTGTCGGGCGGCGACTGGGGCACCTTCGTCACCCGGCCGCTCTCGTCGGGCCTGCTCATCGCGGCGGCGCTCCTGATCGGCATCGTCACGCTGCCGACGATTCGCCAGAAGCGCGAGGTCGCGTTCTCGGAAGCGGACTGAGGCCCTTGCGCAAGCGCGCGGGCGCGGCGCCCGCTATCGTCGCAGCATGAAATTCGATTGGCAGGCCGGTTACCCGTCGACGCGCGTCCCCGTCTTCGCGCGCAACATCGTCTCCACCTCGCATCCGCTGGCGGCGCAGGCCGGGCTGCGCATGATCCAGCGCGGCGGCAACGCGGTCGACGGTGCGATCGCCGCGGCGGCGATGATGACGATCGTCGAGCCGTGCAGCAACGGCCTCGGCTCGGACGCGTTCTGCATCCTCTGGGACGGCACGCGGCTGCACGGCCTCAATGCCTCGGGGCCGGCGCCGGCGGCGTGGACGCCCGAGTACTTCCGCCGCAAGTACGGCGGCGATGCGGCACGGCCGCCGATGCGCGGCTGGGACTCGGTCACGGTTCCCGGTGCGGTCGCGGGCTGGGTCGCGCTTTCCGAGCGCTTCGGCACGCTGCCGTTCGCCGATCTGCTCGCACCGGCGATCGAGATCGCCGAGCGCGGCTACGCGGTGCCGATCATCGTCCAGCAGAAGTGGGTCGCCGCGGCGCCGCTGCTCGGCTCGCTGCCCGGCTGGGCCGAGGCGTTCCTGCCGCACGGCCGCCCGCCCGAGGTCGGCGAGCGCTTCGCGTTCCCGGCCGCGGCGCGCGCGCTGAAGGCGATCGCCGCGACGCGCGGCGCCGCCTTCTGCACGGGCGAGATCGCCGCCGCGGCGGCGGCGCATGCGCGCGCCAACGGCGGCGCGATCGAAGCGAGCGACTTCGCCGCGTTCGTGCCGGAGTGGGTCGAGCCGATCGGCATCGATGCCTATGGCCATCGCGTGCACGAGATTCCGCCCAACGGTCAGGGCATCGCGGCGCTGGTCGCGCTCGGCATCCTGCGCCACTTCGATCTCGCCTCGCTGCCGATCGATAGCGCCGAGTCGCAGCACCTGCAGATCGAGGCGATGAAGCTCGCCTTCGCCGACGTCTATGCGCACGTCGCCGATCCGCGCGGCGGCATGCGCCTGACGAGCGAGGAGATGCTCGACGAGCGCTACCTCGCCGGCCGCGCCCGCCTGATCGATGCGAGGCGCGCGCAGTCGTTCGCGGCCGGCAACCCGGCGCGCGGCGGCACGATCTACCTCAGCGCCGCCGACGAGCGCGGCATGATGGTGAGCTTCATCCAGAGCAACTACATGGGCTTCGGCGCCGGTGTCGTCGTGCCCGAGTGGGGCGTGTCGATGCAGAACCGCGGCCACGGCTTCCAGCTCGATCCGGCGAGCCCGAACTGCGTCGCTCCCGGCAGGCGTCCGTTTCACACCATCATCCCGGCGTTCCTTACCAAGGACGGCCGTCCGCAGATGAGCTTCGGCGTGATGTGCGGCAACATGCAGCCGCAGGGCCACCTGCAGACGCTCGTGCGCATGCTCGTTCATCGCCAGCATCCGCAGGCGGCGTGCGACGCGCCGCGCTGGCGATTCAATGTCGGCCGGCAGATCAACGTCGAGGCCGCGATGTCCGCGGCGACGGTCGCCGGGCTGCTCGAGCGCGGTCACGAGGTCGAGGTGATCGCCGACAGTTACCAGGACTTCGGCTCGGGCCAGTTCGTCTGGCGCCTCGGCGATCCCGCGGTCGAGGGCTACGTCGCTGCGAGCGACTCGCGCCGCGACGGCCAGGCCGCGGGTTTCTGAGCTTCGCCGGCGCGGCCGGCTACCTGTCCTTCGGCGGCGCGGCTTTCGCGGGCGCACGGCGCTTGCCTGTCGGCGACGCGACGGCATCGATTCCGGCGATCACCACTTCGATCGCCGCGGCCCGCAACGCTTCCGCGGCGCCGCGCTCGCTCATCTCGGGCGGCAGGGTCACGTCGGTCCAGAGCATCGAGAGGCCGTGGACCTGCGCCCAGGCGGCGACCGCGAACGCAGCGAGACCGCGCTCGTCGACGCTGCGCTTCGGGCCGACCTCGGTCGTGACCGCCTGCAGCAGGATTGCCCAGGCGCGTTTCGACTGGGCCAGGACTTGCGGCGTCGGTCCACGCGTGCTCGGCCGAAACATCAGCTGCAGCGCGTGCGGATGGGCGAGCGCGAAGCGAACGTACGCGTGGCCGACTTCGCGGAGTGCCGCAGCCCTTGCGGCGAGCGCCGAGTCGAGCGCGTCGGCGAAGCGCGTCCACGCCATCTGGCGCAGCTCGTCGAGCAGGTCCTCCTTGTCCTGGAAATGGTGCGACGGCGCGGCGTATGAAACCCCCAGCGTCTGCGCCAGCTCCCTGAGCGACAGGCGCTCGACGCCGCCGCTCTCGAGCGCCGACCAGGCTGCGTCGCGCAACGCATTGCGCAGGTCGCCGTGGTGGTAGTCACCCTTGCGCTTGCGCCGTGCGGCGCTCATCGGCCAGCCCTCATGGCCAGGATTATCCGAGAGCTTCCGACTGGTGCGTGCGCAGGGACTGCAGCGAGACCTGTCCGCTGGCGCAATGTTGTCGTTGACAAGTCGTCGGCATGGCGCTATCTTGTCGGCGTCTACATTGCGGGAGAGCATCGATGCGATCGACTTCGACTTCGACTTCAACTCGCGCCGCGACGGTCGCCGTCGCGTGCGTCGCCGCCCTTGCCGGCGGCTGCTCGTGGCTCGCCGTTGCCAATGCGCCGTCCAAGGTTGCGCAGCCGACCGACGCGCGCGGTCAAGCCGTCGCCACGCAGTTCTGGGATGCGCTTCACGGCGGCAGCTACGAGCGCATCGACGGCCTGCTCGAGGGGCATGCGCAGGTGATCGTCGCCAACCCTGGAGACGCATTGACGACCGCGCACAAGGGGTGGCTTCACGCGTGGCGGCTCGCCGAGCGGGCGCGCGCTGCGCCTTCTGCGCGGATCACCGAGAACGCCACGCTCGCCCGCGCTCTGTTCGACGATGCGGCGGATCTGAAGCCAGAAGACGCTCGCATCCTCGGCTTTGCAGCCAGCTTCACGATGACCGAAGCCGGCATCTCCGGCGACCAGAAGGAGCTGCGTCGCGGCTACTACCGCATGAAGGATGCCGTCGCCGCGTTTCCCGAGTTCAACCTCTTCACCAGTGGCTACACGATGAGCGGCGCAGCCAGCGACAGCGCGGCGTTTCGCGAAGGCCTGGAGCAACAGTGGGCGACTCTCGACGTCTGCTTCGGCGAGCGCGTCGCGCGCGACTCCCCGCGACTCGACAAGTACCTGCCGCTGCGCACGAGCGAAGGCCCGAAGCGCGTGTGCTGGAACTCGTGGATCGCGCCGCACAACTGGGAAGGGTTCTTCCTCAACTTCGGCGACATGCTGGCGCGGGCGAACGACCTGCCCAATGCGCGCGCAATGTACGAAGCGGCACGCCTCTCGGACAGCTATGCGCAGTGGCCGTGGCGGGACGTCCTGGAGCGCCGGCTCGCGCATCTGCAGGAGCTGCCGGAGCGGCTGAATCATCCCGCGCCCGGCGAGCACGAGTGGACGCCGATGGTGAGGAGCGTCTTTGCCTGCACCGGCTGCCATCA
>DASXXO010000075.1:0-6810 GCA_036503045.1 Caldimonas sp.
GACCGGCGAGGACGCGGCCTGGTTCGTGCTCGACGAGGCGCTGGTGCCGCGCCCGGCCGAGATGCCCGCAGAGGTGCGTAACGTCGTCGAGCGCATCGGCGAGAACTGCGAGCCTTCGCTCTGCTCGGTGCTCTATGTCGCCGGCGCCGGCGGATCGCTGCGCGCGGGCGTCACCGAGAATCCGGTCGCGCTGACGCGCTCGATCAAGTCGCTGCTCGTCAACGTGACGTGCGGTGGTGCGCCGGTCTACGTTTGGCCGGGCGGCGGCATCACGGTGATGGTCGACGTCGCGAAGATGCCCGCCAACAGCTTCGGCTCGGTGCCGACGCCGGCGATCGTCTCGCCGATCGAATTCACGATGCGGCGCGACGACTACCGCGCGCTCGGCGGCCACATGGGCCGCGTGCGCCGCCTCGACGACGTGCTCGCCAAGGGCGGCTGGCGCGTCATTGGTGCCGACGCCGGCGTGCCCTGGCCGCTCGGCGCGACGGGGAAGGGAGCGCGATGAGCGCCGTCGCGGCAGCGGGAGCCGTCTGCCGTCGCCTCGACGGCGAGCGCTGGCACTTCCAGCACGGGCCGATCGACTGCATCGTCGCCGCGGCGGGCGATCCGGCGGCGGTCGGGGCGGCGATCGAGCGCGCGGAGGCGCGCTTGCGGACCCTGCTCGAAGAGCTCGTCGCCGAGCTGCCGCTGCTGCGCGCCGATCTCTCCGCGCGCCCGATACCGCCGACACCGCGCGGTCCGGTCGCGCGGCGCATGGTTGCCGCGTGCCGGCCGCATGGCGACGACGGCCGCTTCATCACCGCGATGGCCGCGGTCGCGGGCAGTGTCGCCGAGGAACTGCTCGCGGCGTTCGACGATCCGCGCATCGTCCGCGCGTCGGTCAACAACGGCGGCGACATCGCCTTGCGCCTGCTCGGAGGAGAGCGCTACGACGTCGGCGTCTGCGCCGACCCGGTCCGCGGCCGCTACGGCGCGCCGCTCGACGGCCGCTTCGCGGTCCATGCCGCCTCGCCGGTGCGTGGCATCGCCACCTCGGGCTGGCGCGGGCGGAGCTTCTCGCTTGGCATCGCCGACAGTGTCACCGTGCTCGCCGCGACCGCCTCGGTCGCGGATGCGGCGGCGACGATCGTCGCCAACGCGGTCGACATCGACGACGCGCGCATCGTCCGCGTGCCGGCGAACGCGCTGCGCGATGACAGCGACCTCGGCGAGCGGCTCGTCACGCGCGCCGTTGCGCCGTTGCCCGACGCGCTCGTCGCGACCGCGCTCGGGCGCGGCGCCGTCGAGGCGCGGGCGCAAATCGCCGCCGGCCGGATCGTCGCCGCCGTGCTCTCGCTGCAAGGACGCTGGTCGGTGGTCGGCGCTCTCGCCGCCGCGCCGCGCACAGCAAGAATCGAAGAGGAGTCGCCATGCTGATCCCTGCCACGGTCGAACTGCCCGAGGTGAACGTGCGCAAGCTCGTCTGCATCGTCGAGGACGTCTGGCACGACAACGGCCCGCGCCTCGCCCAGCCGCTGCGCCGCGGCAGCCTCGCCGCCGTCCTGAAGAACCCGTACGCGGGCCGCTACGTGGCCGACATCCAGCCGATGATGGAGGCGCTGAAGCCGCTCGGCCGCGAGATGGCGGCGCGCCTGGTCGATGCGCTCGGCGGTGCCGAGCGCATCGAGGCGTACGGCAAGGGCGCGCTGATCGGCCTCGCCGGCGAGCTCGAGCACGGCGCGCTCTGGCACGTCCCGGGCGGCTACGGCATGCGCGACCTGCTCGCCGGCTCGCACGCGATCGTCCCCTCGACGACGAAGATCGGTGCGGCCGGCAGCGCGATCGACGTGCCGATCCACCACCGCGTCGCCGCCTACGTGCGCAGCCATTTCGACTCGCTCGAGGTGCGCGTCGCCGACGCGCCGCGGCCTGACGAGATGCTGTTCGTGATCGCGATGACGACCGGCGCGCGGCCGCACGCGCGCGTCGGCGGACTGCGGGCAGACGAGATTGCGAAGTTCGACGGCCAGCGCTAGGGTCGATCGAGCGCCCGAGAGCCATGGGCGGCACGAACGCTGAGAAGACGGGTCTAACGACACGGAGGTCGACATGAGAGAGATGCAACGCAGGGACTTCGTTCGCGGCGTCGGCGCCGCAGGCTTGCTCGGCCTCGCCGGCGCGCGCCTCGCGCTCGCGGCGGCGACGATCAAGCCCGACGTGAAAAGCGCGTTGCTCGTCATCGACGTGCAGAACTGCTTCGTCACCGGCGGCACGCTGCCGGTGAAGGACGGCGAGCAGGTCGTCCCGGTGATCAACAAGCTCTCGGCGGCGTTCGAGAACGTCATCGTCACGCAGGACTGGCACACACCGGGCCACATCTCGTTCGCCTCGGCGCATCCCGGCATGAAGCCGTTCTCGACGACCAAGCTCTCGTACGGCACCCAGGTGCTCTGGCCCGACCACTGCGTGCAGGGATCGCAGGATGCTGCGCTGCTCAAGGACCTGACGTTGCCGAAGGCGCAGCTGATCATCAGGAAGGGCTATCACCAGGGGACCGACAGCTATTCGGCCTTCATGGAGGCCGACGGCAAGACCTCGACCGGCCTTGCCGCGTACCTCAAGGCCCACGGCGTCGACACCGTCTACGTGTGCGGCCTCGCGACCGACTTCTGCGTCGCCTGGACCGCGCTCGACGCGCGGAAGGCGGGCTTCAAGGCCTACGTCATCGAGGACGCGTCGCGCGGCATCGACCTCAACGGCTCGCTCAAGGCGGCCTGGGACAAGATGGCCAAGGCCGGCGTCAAGCGCATCCAGTCGAGCGACATCGTCGCCGCCTGAGCCGGCGCGATGGCGAAAGAGTGGTCAGCGCGGCGCGTGCCGGCGCGCCGCCCAGTAGGTGGCGCCGGCGGCGCCGTAGCGCTCGGCGTGCGGCGCCCCGGCGGCGAGCTCGAACGCGTCGCCCGGCCGCAGGTGCCGTGTCGCCTCGCCTTCGGTGAGCCACATCTCGCCGGCGACGACGAGCGCTTTGACGGCGAACGGATGCTCGTGCGTCGCGAGTACCTGGTCGGCCGGCCAGACCCGCTCGACGACCTCGTCGTAGCCCTCCTGGCGCGCCGCCGATTCGAATTCGCTGAAACTCGGTCCACCCATCGCGACTCTCCGCTCTGAGCCGCGATCTTGCCATTGCGCCCGCACCCGTTCGCACCTCTCCGGGAGACTCCATGCTGAACCGCACCGCGTTCCTCGCCTCCGTCGGCATCGTGCTCGGCGCGTTCTCGTCCGCGCATGCGCAGGAGACGATCAAGATCGGCGAGATCAACAGCTACAAAGCGCAGCCCGCGTTCCTCGACCCGTACAAGAAGGGCTGGGAGCTCGCGGTCGAGGAGGTCAACGCGTCGGGCGGCGTGCTCGGCAAGAAGCTCCAGGTGATCCCGCGCGACGACAACGGCAATCCGGGCGATGCGGTGCGGGTCGCCGAGGAGCTCGTCTCGCGCGAAGGCGTCGCGCTCATCTGCGGCACGTTCCTGTCCAACATCGGCCTCGCCGTGACCGACTTCGCCAAGCAGAAGAAGGTCTTCTTCCTCGCCGCCGAGCCGCTCACCGACAAGATCACCTGGCAGGACGGCAACCGCTACACGTTTCGCCTCCGGCCGAACACCTACATGCAGACGGCGATGCTGGTGCCGGAGGCGGTCAAGCTGCAGAAGAAGCGCTGGGTCGTCGTTTATCCGAACTACGAGTACGGCCAGTCGGCCGCGGCGACGTTCAAGGCGATGCTGAAGAAGCTCCAGCCCGACGTCGAGTTCCTGCCCGACCAGGCGACGCCGCTCGGCCGCATCGAAGCCGGCGCGGTCGTGCAGGCGCTTTCCGACGCCAAGCCAGACGCGATCTTCAACGTCCTGTTCGGCGCCGACCTGGCGAAGTTCGTCCGCGAAGGCAACACGCGCGAGCTGTTCAAGGGCCGCCCCGTCGTGAGCCTTCTGACCGGCGAGCCCGAGTACATCGAGCCGCTCAAGGCCGAGGCGCCGGTCGGCTGGATCGTCACCGGCTATCCGTACTACGGCATCCAGACCGACGAGCACAAGAAGTTCTTCCTCGCCTATTTCCGCAAGTACAACGAGTACCCCAAGCTCGGCTCGGTGGTCGGCTACTCGACGATCTGGTCGATCGCCGAAGGCATCAGACGAGCGAAGTCGACCGACACCGAGAAGCTGATCGCCGCCTTCAGCGGCCTCGTCGTGACGACGCCCTTCGGCAAGGTCACCTACCGCGCGCTCGACCACCAGTCGACTATGGGCGCGTACCTCGGCCGCACCAGGCTCGAGGGAGACAAGGGCGTGATGACCGACTACGTCTACATCGACGGCACCAAGGTCCTGCCGGGCGACGACGAAGTGAAGAAGATGCGGGCGATCGACTGACGCCGAACGGACTGCTCCTTCGACGCCGCTTCGCGCGAGGCGGCGCTTGGACGACCGCATGAACGCTTCCTCGATCGTCCTGCAAGTGCTGACCGGCTTTGCGTCGGCGTCGGCGCTCTTCCTGGTCGCGAGCGGGCTGTCGCTGATCTTCGGCGTGACCCGGATCGTCAATTTCGCGCACGGCTCGTTCTACATGCTCGGCCTCTACGGCGCGGTCGCGCTGACCGCGGCGCTCGGCGTCGGGCCGCTCGGCTTCTGGGCGAGCGTGCTGCTCGCCGCGCTCGCCGTCGCCGCGCTCGGCGCGCTGATCGAAGCGCTCGTCCTGCGCCGCCTCTACGGTGCGCCCGAGCTCTACCAGCTGCTCGCGACTTTCGCGCTCGTCCTCGTCGTCCGCGACGCAACGCTCTGGGCGTGGGGCCCCGAGGACCTGCTCGGGCCCAAGGCGCCGGGGATGCGCGGCGCCGTTGCGATCGCAGGCGATCCGTTCCCGTCGTACGACGTGTTCCTGATCTTCGTCGGCCCGCTCGTCCTCGGCGCGCTCTGGCTCCTGCTCAGGCGCACGCGCTGGGGCCTGCTCGTGCGCGCCGCGACGCAGGACCGCGAGATGGCCGGCGCGCTCGGCGTCAACCAGCGCCGGCTCTTCACGTCGGTGTTCGCGCTCGGCACCTTCCTCGCCGCCCTCGGCGGCGCGCTGCAGATGCCGCACGAGCCGGCCAACCTCAACCTCGACCTGGCGTTGATCGGCGAGGCGTTCGTGGTGGTCGTCGTCGGCGGCATGGGATCGATCGGCGGCGCATTCGTCGCCGCCATCGTCGTCGCGATGGTGAAGGCGTTCTGCATCGCCGCCGGCACGATCGACGTCTTCGGCGCGCCGTTCCCGCTCAGCAAGCTGACCCTCGTCGCCGAGTTCCTGGTCATGGCGGTGGTGCTCGTCTGGCGGCCCTCGGGGCTGTTCGGAAAGCCTCAGGGCGCCGTCCGCTCGGCCGCGGGGATCGAAGCGCCGCTTCGGCCGCTGCCGGTCGCGTGGCGGCGCGCCGCTGCAGTCGCGCTCGCCGCGCTCGTGCTCGTTCCGCTGCTCGCCGGCAGCGCGCCGTACGCGATCGTCCTCATGATCGACGTTCTGATCGCCGTCCTCTTCGCCGCGAGCCTGCACTTCCTGATCGGCCCCGCGGGGATGCACTCATTCGGCCACGCCGCGTACTTCGGCCTCGGCGCGTACGGCGCGGCGCTCTGCTTCAAGGCGCTCGGCTTGCCGATGGAAGCGTCGCTCTTGCTCGCGCCACTCCTCGCGACCGCAGGCGCGCTGGTCTTCGGCTGGTTCTGCGTGCGCCTCTCGGGCGTCTACCTCGCGATGCTGACGCTTGCCTTCGCGCAGATCGTCTGGTCGGTCGTCTTCCAGTGGGACGCAGTCACCGGTGGCAGCAACGGCTTGGTCGGCATCTGGCCATCGGCGTGGCTCGCGCCCAAGCCCGCCTACTACCTGCTCGTCCTCGCCTTCACCGTGGCGGGCGCGGGCCTGCTCGTGCGCATGCTGCACGCGCCGATCGGCCTTGCGCTGCGCGGCAGCCGCGACTCGCCGCTGCGCGCGGCGGCGATCGGCATCGGCGTGCCGCGCCTGCAATGGATCGCGTTCGTCGTCGCCGGCACCGTCGCCGGGCTCGCCGGCGCCCTGTTCGCGTTTGCCAAGGGGACGATCTCGCCCGAGACGCTCGGCGTCGGCAAGTCGGTCGACGGCCTCGTCATGGTGCTGCTCGGCGGCGTCCACGCCCTCTCCGGCCCGTGGGTCGGCGCCGCGCTCTTCACCTGGCTGCAGGACACGGTCGCGCGCCAGACCGACTACTGGCGCGCGCTGCTCGGCGTCGTCATGCTCGGGCTCATCCTGGTCTTTCCGGTCGGTGTCGCGGGCGGGCTGAAGCGCTTGTTCATCCGAGAAAAGGTCCCGGCATGAGCGCTCTTCTGTCGGTGCGCGGGCTCGCGAAGTCGTTCGGCGGCGTCCGCGCGGTCGACGACGTCAGCTTCGACCTCGGCGCCGGCGAGATGCTCGCCTTGATCGGGCCGAACGGCGCAGGCAAGACGACGTGCTTCAACATGGTCGGCGGCCAGCTCGCACCCGATGCCGGATCGGTTCGGCTCGGCGGCGTCGAGCTCGTCGGCATGAAGCCGGACGCGATCTGGCGCCAGGGCGTCGGCCGCACGTTCCAGATCGCCGAGACCTTCGCGTCGCTGACGGTCGTCGAGAACGTGCAGATGGCGCTGATCTCGGCCGACGCGAAGCTCTTTTCGCTCTGGAAGCGCGCCGCCGATCATCGGCGCGACGATGCGCTCGCGCTGCTCGAGCAGGTCGGCATGAAGCCGGACGCGATCTGGCGCCAGGGCGTCGGCCGCACGTTCCAGATCGCCGAGACCT
>DASXXO010000076.1:0-17129 GCA_036503045.1 Caldimonas sp.
GCATCGTCTGCGGCTACCACGGCCTCGTGATGGGCGGTGACGGGCGCTGCGTCTCGATGCCGGGCCAGCGGGTGCGGCCGACGATCAAGTCGTATCCGACGATCGAGCGCTACGGCTTCGTCTGGATCTGGCCCGGCGACAAGAGCCACGCCGATCCGGCGAAACTGCATCCGCTGCCGTGGGCCGAAAGCCCTGAGTGGGTCTACGGCGGCGGCCTCTACCACGTGCAGTGCGACTACCGGCTGATGATCGACAACCTGATGGATCTCACGCACGAGACCTACGTGCACGCCACGAGCATCGGCCAGCCCGAGCTCGAGGAGGCAGCGCCGACGACGCGGGTCGAGGGCGACTCGGCGATCACCAGCCGCTTGATGATCAACATCGCGGCGCCGCCGTTCTGGCGCGCCGCGCTGCGCGGCAACCACCTCGCCGACGACGTGCCGGTCGACCGCTGGCAGATCTGCCGCTTCACGCCGCCGAGCCACGTGATGATCGAGGTCGGCGTGGCGCACGCCGGCAAGGGTGGCTACGACGCGCCGCCCGAGCACAAGGTGTCGAGCATCGTGGTCGACTTCATCACCCCGGAGACCGACACCTCGATCTGGTACTTCTGGGGCATGGCGCGCAACTTCAACATCGAAGACGCGACGCTGACCAAGACGATTCGCGACGGCCAGGCGGCTATCTTCGGCGAGGACGTCGGCATCCTCGAGGCGCAGCAGAAAAACCTCGCCGAGCAGCCGCGTCGCCACCTGATGCGGCTCAACATCGACTTGGGCGGCTTCGAGGCGCGCCGCATCCTCGAGCGGCTCGTCGCCGAGGAGCAGAACGACCTGCTGAAGGCCTGAGCGGCGGAGCTTCGGCAGCGACGTAACATCGGCGACGAGCGGGAGGCTGAACGGCGCCACCGGGGAGACGAGATGGCGAAGAAGACGCGCGAACCGAGGATCGTACGTCCCGAGGACATCGATCCGCACCACGCGTGGGAGCGGCCGCTGCAGGCGCCCGGTCACACGCAGGTCGATTTCGAGGAGCGCGTCGACTTCCGCCGCCTGCATGACTACCGCCTGGCGCGCACCCGCGACGCGCTCGCGCGCTCCGGCCTCGGCGCTCTGCTCTGCTTCGACCAGCACAACATCCGCTACACGACGAGCACCGTGATCGGCGAATGGGCGCGCGACAAGCTGACCCGCTACTCGCTGCTCAGTCTCGCGGGCGACCCCTACATCTGGGACTTCGGCTCGGCCGCGAAGCACCATCGCCTCTACACGCCGTGGCTGTGCAAGGACCACTGCAAGGCGGGGCTGCTCGGAATGCGCGGCGCGGTCGGCGGCGACGGCAAGCTCTTCAAGAGCGCGGCGCGCGAGATCAAGGCGCTGCTCGAGGAGGAAGGCGTCGCCGACATGCCGCTCGGCGTCGACATCGTCGAAGTGCCGATGATGCTCGAGCTGCAGAAGCTCGGGCTCGACGTGCGCGATGCGCAGCAGACGATGCTCGAGGCGCGCGAGATCAAGAACATCGACGAGCTGATGCTGCTCAACATGGCGGCGGCGATGGTCGACGGCGTCTACCAGGACATCGCCGAGAAGCTCAAGCCGGGCGTGCGCGAGAGCGACATCGTCGCGCTGGCGACGATGCGGCTCTACAGCATGGGGTCGGACTGCGTCGAGGCGATCAACGCGATCTCGGGCGAGCGCTGCAACCCGCACCCGCACAACTTCACCGACCGGCTGATCCGCCCCGGCGATCAGGCGTTCTTCGACATCATCCATTCGTACATGGGCTACCGTACGTGCTACTACCGCACGTTCAGCGTCGGCATGGCGACCCAGCCGCAGCGCGACGCATACAAGCGGGCGCGCGAATGGATGGACCGGGCGATCGCGCTTCTGAAGCCGGGCATCTCGTCGGACGTGGTCGCGAAGTCGTTCCCGACCGCCGAGGACATCGGCATCGCCGGCGAGATGGAGGCGTTCGGCCTCAACTTCTGCCACGGGCTCGGCCTCGGCCTGCACGAGCGGCCGCTGATCTCGCGCCTCAGCTCGCTCGACGAGCCGATCGAGCTGAAGGCCGGCATGGTGTTCGCGGTCGAAACCTACTGCCCGGCGAGCGACGGCGTCTCGGCGGCGCGGATCGAGGAGGAAGTGATCCTGACGCCGAGCGGGCCGAAGGTGATCTCGCTCTATCCGGCGCAGGAGCTGCCGATCGCCAATCCCTACTGAGAACAGCACCATGGCCAACGCTCAAAAGAAGATCGGCTGGATCGGCATCGGCCGCATGGGCTACGCGATGGCCGAGCGGCTCGCCGAGGGCGGCGCCGATCTCACGGTCTGGAACCGCACGCGCGCCAAGGCCGAGCCGCTCGCAGCGCTGGGCGCGAAGGTCGCCGACAAGCTCGTCGACCTCGCGGCGTGCGACCTCGTCTTCGTCATGGTCTCGACCTGGGACGACGTCAAGGAGGTCATCGCCGGTCCCGGCGGATTGCTCGGCGGCGAGCGCGCGCCGGGCCTCGTCGTCGAGTGCTCGTCGATCTCGCTCGAAGGCTCGGCCGAGCTGCGCGCACTGCTCGCCGTGCGCGGCGTGCAGATGCTCGCGGCGCCGGTCTCGGGCAACGCCAAGGTGATCAAGGCCGGGCGGCTGTCGTTCGTCTGCTCGGGGCCGAAGAGCGCGTACGACGCGGCGCTGCCCTGGCTGAAGGCGATCGCGCCGGCGGCGAGCTATGTCGGCGAAGGCGAGCTCTCGCGCATCGTCAAGATCTGCCACAACGTCTTCCTCGGTGTCGTCACGCAGTCGCTCGCCGAGATCACGGTGCTCGCGCAGAAGGCCGGCGTGCCGCGCCACGCATTTCTCGACTTCATGAACCAGAGCGTCATGGGATCGACCTTCTCGCGCTACAAGAGCCCGGCGTTCGTCAACCTCGACTTCAAGGTCACCTTCACGCCCAAGCTGCTGCGGAAAGATCTCGACCTCGGCCTCGACGCGGCGCGCCACTTCGATGTGCCGATGCCGCTCGCCTCGATCACGCGCGACCTCGTGCAGAGCCTGATCGGCCATGGCATGGACGAGGAGGACTTCGCCAAGCTGATCGTCCTGCAGGCGATGGCGTCGGGGCTGGCGCTCGAGCCGGAGGACGTGCCGGTCGACGACGGCCTCGCCGAGGCGCAGCGATGAGCGCCGCGGCAGGCCTCGCCGGCCAGCTCGCGTGGGTCACCGGCGGCGGCAGCGGCATCGGCCTGGCGGGCGCGGTCGAGCTCGCGAAGGCGGGCTGCCACGTCGTTGTCTCCGGACGCGACGGCGCAAAGCTCGACGCGGCGATCGCCGCCGCCGAGGCGCGCGGAGCGCCCCGCGGAACGATCGCCGCGGCGCCGCTCGACGTCGCCGCACCCGCAGCGGTCGCGCGCGTCGCCGCGGAGATCGAGGCGCAGCACGGTGTCGTCGACATCCTCGTCAACAGCGCCGGCGTCAACGTCCCGAAGCGGTTCTGGAACGAGACCGACAGCGCGACTTTCGAAAGCGTCGTCGCGATCAACCTGAACGGCGCGACCGCGTGCACGCTCGCGGTGCTGAAGGGCATGCAGCGGCGCCGACGCGGGACAGTGATCAACGTCGCGTCGTTTGCCGGCTGGTATCTCGGCTACCTCACCGGCCCGGCGTACACCGCGAGCAAGGCGGCGCTGATCGCGCTGACCCACTCGTTCAACATCGAGGAATGCGTCAACGGGCTGCGCGCGACCGCGCTCTGCCCGGGGGAGGTCGCGACGCCGATCCTGAAGAACCGGCCGGTCGAGCCGAGCGCAGAGGAGAAGGCGCGCATGCTCCAGGAAGACGACCTCGGCCGCACGATCCGCTTCATCGCCGAGATGCCGCCGCATGTGTGCATCAACGAGCTCGTCATCACGCCAGTCTGGAACCGCCTCTACATCGGCGGCGACGACCTGAAGCGACGGTGAGCGCCGGGCCCGCACCAACGAGAACGAAGGAGACGACGGTGGTGTCCATCGAATTGAAACGGCGCGACGCTCTGGTGCTCGCCGGCGCCGCGCTGCTCTCACTCGACCGCGCGCAGGCGCAGGCCGACTGGCCGCGCGGCCAACCGATCCGCGTCGTCGTGCCGTTCACGGCAGGCAGCGGCACCGACATCGTCGCGCGCATACTCGGCGACTCGCTCGGGCCGGCGCTCGGGACTTCGGTCGTCGTCGACAACCGCACCGGCGCGGGCGGAACGATCGGCGCTGCGCTGGTCGCCAAGGCGCCGCCCGACGGCACGACGCTCCTCGTCCATTCCGCGGGTCACCTCGTCAACCCGGCGCTCTACGCCAACCTGACCTACGACACGCTGAAGGACTTCGCCGGCATCACGCCGCTCGCGAGCCTGCCCAACGTCCTGGTCACCGCCCCCGGGCACTTCAAGGACGTGCGCGATCTCGTCGAGCAGGCGAAGGCCAAGCCCGGCGCGTTCAACTACGGTTCGGCCGGAAACGGCTCGGCGACGCACATGAACGCCGAGGTGTTCCGCTTCGCGGCAGGCATCCAGGCGCAGCACGTGCCCTTCAAGGGAACGCCCGAGGCGCTGAGCGAGACGATGTCAGGCCGTATCGACTGGTTCTTCGCACCGATGGTGTCAGCGCTCTCGCTCGTCGAGAGTGGAAAGCTCAAGGCGCTCGCGGTCGGCACGGCGAAGCGCTCCGAGGTGCTGCCGCAGTTGCCGACCACCGTCGAGGCCGGAGTCCCGGGATCGGAGTACCTGTTCTGGGTCGGCCTGTTCGCGCCGGCCAAGACGCCGCGGCCGATCGTCGACCGGCTGTATGCCGAGGTCACGCGCGTCATGGGCTCCGCCGAGGTGAAGGAACGGCTCGCGAAGCTCGGCGCCGAGCCCTTCCTCATGACACCGGCCGCATTCGACCGCTTCCTCGCCGATGAGACCGCGAAGACGCAGCAGCTCGTCCGCGCTGCCGGAATCAAGCTGAACTGACAGGACCCCCGGCGATGGAAGATCCGTCCTCTGCCGACGTCCGCGCGATCCGTCCCGCGCGCGAGGTCCTCACCCGGCAGCGCCTGCCGTACTTCGTCGGCGTCTCCGGCGAGACGGTCGGCGCGCGCGGCCTCTCGATGCACCTGGTCGTGATTCCGCCGGGCGCGCGCGCCGATCCGCACGCGCACCGCGGCTACGAGACCGCGATCTACGTGCTCGAAGGTCGCGTCGAAACGCGCTACGGTCCGGGACTCGCGGCGAGCGTCGTCAGCGAGCCGGGCGACTTCCTCTTCATTCCGCCCGGTGTTGCGCACGAGGCGATCAACCTGAGCGCGACCGAGCCGGCGCGCGCGATCGTCGCGCGCAACGACCCGGCCGAGCAGGACAACGTCGTTCCCTACGAAGGCGAGCCCCGCACCTGAGCGAGTGCGCGCTCGATGCGCCGGTCGGGCACCAGCCACATCAGCGCGACGCCGAGATAGATCGCCTGGGCGATCCAGTGCGACCAGAACGCGCCGGCGATGCCGATCGCGTAGAGGAGCGGCGGCGCGCGCCCTTTCCAGTCGCTTCCCACCGCCGAGCGGAGCAGCGACGACTCGCCCTCCGCGACGATGATCGTGTGCTGCAGCAGCGAATACGAGAGGGCTGCCATGAGAAGGACGACGCCGTAGAGCGCCGACGGCACCGCGCCGAAGTGGTTCTCGCCCATCCACGCGGTCGCGAACGGGAACAGCGAAAGCCAGAACAGGAGCACCAAGTTCGCCCACAGCACGGCACCCGAGATGCGGGTCGACGCGTGCAGCATGTGGTGGTGGTTGTTCCAGTAGATGCCGACGTAGACGAAGCTCAGCACGTAGCTGAGGAAGGTCGGCAAGAGCGGAAAGAGCGCCTCGAGCTGGTCGCTGTGCGGCGCCTTCAGCTCGAGCACCATGATCGTGATGATGATGGCGATCACGCCGTCGCTGAACGCTTCGAGCCGGTTCTTCTGCACGTCGAACTCCCGGGCCAGATTGTGCGCGGCGACCGCCGGCACCCGCGAATGCCAGGCTTGCGGGGCGCGCCGACGGCTGCTAGCGTCCGTCCATCCTGCCCGAGCCCATCGGCGAATTCCCCCATGAACGACCGTACCCTGGCGAAGGGCCTGTTCCTCATCGCGATCTCTCTGGCGTTCGGCCTGCAGGCGCTGCGCTATCCGATCGGCAGCTTCAGCCACGCCGGGCCGGGGCTCTTTCCGCTCATGGTGAGCAGCCTGCTGCTCCTGATCGGCGTCATCATCGCGGTGCGTTCCCGATTCGATCCGCGCGTCCCGATGACCTTCAACTTCAGGAACATCGCGATCATCCTGGCGAGCCTGTGCGGGTTCTCGGTCATCTCCGCGTTCGTCAACATGATCGCGGGCATCACCTTCATGGTGTTTCTTTCCTCGCTGGCGGCCAGCTCGTACTCGCTGGTGCGCTGCCTGCAGATCTCCGCGGGGCTGATCGCGGTGGCCTTCGCCTTCCAGAAGCTGCTCGGCCTCAACCTGCCGCTCTACTGATGGACGTCCTGCACAACCTGGCGTTCGGGTTCGAGCATGCGCTGACCTGGCAGAACCTGCTGTTCTGTGCGATCGGCTGCACCGTGGGGACGCTGGTCGGCCTGCTGCCCGGCCTCGGCCCGCTGGCGACGATCAGCCTGCTGCTGCCGCTGACCTATTCGATCTCCACCCAGGGCGCGCTCATCATGCTGGCGGGGATCTACTACGGCGCCCAGTACGGCGACAGCGTGAGCGCGATCACGATGAAGATCCCGCATGCGAGCAGCATCGTCGCGTGCATCGACGGCTACCAGATGACGCTCAAGGGCAAGACCGGCCTCGCCCTGTTCACCGCCGGCGTGTCGAGCTTCATCGGCGGAACCGTGGCGATCCTCGTGCTGGCATTCCTCGCGCCGATGCTGGGCGAAGTCGCGTTCCTGTTCGGGCCGTCCGACTATTGCGCTCTCATGCTGGTGGGCTTCGTGTGCGTGAGCTTCGTGACCACCGGCAGCCTGCTCAACGGCATGGCGATGTGCCTGATCGGCGTGCTGCTCGGTCAGATCGGCACCGACGTGACGAGCGGCATGCAGCGCTTCACGATGAACCTCGACTTCCTGACCGACGGCATCGGCCTCGTGAGCGTGGCGCTCGGATGCTTCGGCATCGCCGAGATCACCAAGAACCTCGACAACAAGGACGAGCGCACGCCATTCAACGGCAAGATCCATCTGATCCCGACCTGGCCGGAATTCAAGCGCATCATCCCGAGCGCGCTGCGCGGCAGCGTGATCGGCTCGTTCCTCGGCATCCTGCCCGGCGGTGGACCGGTGATCGCCCAGTTCGCCGCCTATGCGGTCGACAAGAAGGTCAGCAAGTACAAGGACGAGATCGGCAGCGGCGCGATCGAAGGCGTCGCCGGTCAGGCCGCCGCCGACGAAGCGGCAGCGCGCACGAGCTTCATCCCACTGATGAGCATCGGCATTCCCGAGAACGCGGTCATGGCGCTGATGCTCGCGGCCTTCATCATCAAGGGCATCCAGCCCGGCCCGAACATGATCGCCAAGCACCCCGACCTGTTCTGGGGTCTGGTGGCGAGCATGTGGGTCGGCAACTGCTTCCTGCTCATCCTCAACGTACCCCTGGTGCGCTACTGGCTCTCCGTCTTCAAGATCCCGTACGCGGTGCTGTTCCCCTCGATCCTCTTCTTCTGCTGCATCGGCACCTTCAGCGTCAACAACAGCCTGAACGACATCTTCACGACCGCGGTCTTCGGCTTCATCGGCTACATGTTCCTGCGCCTGGACCTCGACGCCGCCCCGCTCATGCTCGGCTTCATCCTCGGCCCGATGCTGGAGGAAAACTTCCGTCGCGCGCTGCTCATCAGCCGCGGCAGCTTCGGCGTCTTCTTCACGCGGCCGATCAGCGGCACCTTGCTCGGGCTGATCGCGATCTTCGTCGTCTGGCAGATCACGGCGTTCTTCCTCAAGGACCGCAAGGAGGCAGCGCGCGGGAGCCTGCGCCCGGCCCAGTGATCGCGCGCGGACGAGCACCCTGCATGCGCCACCTTGCGCAACTGCGCGCGGGCCTCGCGGCGCGATGACCTTCGCCGATTTCCTCGCGCAGTACGGCTACCTCGGCCTCTTCGCCGGCTGCTTGCTGGAGGGCGAAACGCTCCTCCTGCTCGCCGGCATCTTCGCCCACCAGGGCTACCTGTCGTACCCGGTCGTCGTCCTCGTCGCGTTCGTCGGCGGGACCCTCGGCGACCAGCTCTGCTTCTTCATCGGCCGCCGCTACGGCGAGCCGCTGCTGCAGCGCTGGCCGAAATGGGAAGCGCCTGCGGCCCGCGTGCGCCGGATGATCGAACGCCATTCGCCCTGGCTGATCGTCGGCGTTCGCTTCATGTACGGTCTGCGCCTGATCGGCCCGGTCGTCATCGGCATGAGCAGCGTCGGACCCTTGCGCTTCGCGGTGTTCAACATGATCGGCGCCGCCATCTGGGCGCTCGCGGTCAGCGGCGTGGGATACCTGTTCGGCCATGCGATCGAGTGGTTCCTCACCGACCTGGCGCAGTTCGAGAAATGGGCGCTGCTCGGCGTCGTCGCCGTGGTCGTCGTGCTGCTGGCACTGCGCCGCGCTCGCCGGCGAACGGGCCCTTGAGCTGCGGCCGCGAGCTCGTTTACGGGCTCGGCGGATAGAGGAAGTACTTCGAGACCGGGCCCCAGTCGCTGCCGAGGATCCGCCACTCGAGGACGGCGCCTTTGGGCGCACCCTCGATCGAGATGTAGTAGAGCCGGCCGATGTCGAAGTCCATCGTCGACTTCACCCGCGCCGCGGTCAGGTAAACGTCGCCCCCGCCGCGGACCCGGAACTCGTGCTTGCCGGGCATCATCGACACCACCCAGCCTTTGCCGTCGCGCAGGCCCGAGCCGGGCCCCAGCTGGCCGCAGGCGCCCTTGGCGTGCGCTTGCTGTGCTTCGGCGTCGCTCGGAACGGGGAGTCGCGCCATCGCGGCGGCCGACGCGAGCGCGAACAGCACCGCGGACGCGGTGCGAGAGAGTCCTCTTGCCGAGGCGAGACGGAGCCGATGCATCACTCGACCTTAGCGCAGAACGGCCCCCGGACCTCCACTTGTCAAGGCGGCGAACCGGTGCTGTTGCACGCAAGTTCCCGCGAACACGGGGACCCGTGATCAATCGACGCGGACGAAGTGCTGGCGCAGGTGCTGGCGGTCGAGCATCTCGAAGTGCCACCACTCGTTGTCGATGCCGCGAAAGCCGGCCGCACCCAGCACCCCGCGCAACAGCTCGCGCGCCCGGAGCTGCTCTGGCGTCAACGCTCCGCTCGCGAGGTGCCGCGCCTCGAGCTTGGGGTGCGACAGCTCGGTCATCTCGTCGAAGCCGCTGCCCATGTCGAGCTCGCGGCCTTCGCCGTCGATCAGCGTCGCGTCGAGCGCCATGCCGAACGAGTGGATCGATCCGCGCGCCGGGTCGGCGACGTACTGGCGCAGGCCTGTGCCGTCGAGAAAGTCCCAGAGCTCGATCTGGACCCGGTGCGGGCGCAGCGCGTCGAGCACCAGCAGCCGATGCCCTGGCGCCGCTTCAGCGAGGCTCGCCACCGCCTGCGCCAGCCCTGCCGCGGCGTGGCGATGCAGCCAGGCGCAATCGAGCGCTCCGTACAAGTCGCGGCCGACGAAATTGCGCACGCTCGCGTAGCGAAGGTCCACCGCGACCTCGGGAATGCCCGACAGGCGGCGAAACTCGGGATGCGAGGCGACGTCTTCGCAGGGCAGGCGCATGAAGGAATCCAGAAGCCCCGAGGATAGCGAGGCGATGCGGTGGCCATGCGATGGACACTTCAGGGTACGAAATGCGCGTCGCCATAGCGTAGGTACCCGGCATCTTCGGTACCGCACCAGCGGTCCCACCAGGTGAAGTACAGGCCGTAGTTGCCGCGGTTGCGCGCGTGGTGGAAGTGATGATGCGTGACCGGGGTGATCCAGCGCAGCGCGCCGCGACGTGTCCAGGGCCACGGCATCAGCTCATGACTGCTGTGGCCGATGGCGTTGCGCAAGATCATGTGCAGCAGGAACAGGGCGAGCACGCCGGTGTGCGTAGGCACCGCCGCGACGAAGAGCGGCAGGAATGCCGCCTGGATCAAGGCCTCGATCGGGTGGAAGCTGTATGCCGCCCAGGGGGTCGGATGCAGGGAGCCGTGATGCCTTCCGTGAACGACGCTGAACCAGCGGCGATCGTGCAGCAGCCGATGCGTCCAGTAGAACCACGCGTCGTGCGCCACGACGATCAGCGCCAGACTCGTCCACCACCAGCCCCAACCGTGCTCGGCCACTCCCGAGTACAGGCGCAGGTGGCCGGCCTCGGCGAGAAGCCACACCATGGTGCCGTTGGCGGCGAAGATCAGCACGGTCGACATCGAGTAGACGAACTCGCGGCGGACCTGCCTCGGCCGCACTCCAGCATCGAGAATGCGGCGGCCTGCGAGCCGGTCGCGAAAGACCGCGACGACGAGCCAGATGAGGCCCGCGCCAAGCAGGTAGCGCAGCAGATCGACCGCGAAGACGGTCAGCGCGACGTTGAGAAGCGAAGGGTTTTGCACGGAAGTCTCCCGGGGCTGCGATCCATGCACTCTCGCCGGCGCCACTGCGTCGGGCTCGCCGATTCGTCGCGAACCCTGGCCGTTTCGTCGCAAATGCTGCTCAGTTCATCGCAACCCCGCCGGAAAGTCGCGATGCGCCGCGATACTCGGAGGGCGTCATCCGCATGCGCTCCTTGAACGCCCGGTTGAACGGCCCGATCGAGCCATAGCCGCACTCCAGCGCGATCGTCAGGATCGGCAGATCCTCGCGCGCGAGACGGGCGGCTGCTTCCTGCACCCGATAGTGGTGCAGAAAATCGTTGAAGTTGCGGTAGCCGAGCCGCTGGTTGATGACCGCGCGCAAGGTGGTCTCGCCCACCCCGAGCAGTTGTGCCAGTCCGGCCAGCGTCAGGCCCTCACGCCGATAGACGCGCTCCTCGGTCATGCCCTGCTCGAGGCGCGCAAGGGCCTTCGACTCTCTCGAGGGCTCCGCATCGACCGCCCTTGGCAGCGGAACGCTCGGCGCGGGCTCCGGCGCCGGCGCCGACGGATCGGCCATGCCGAGCACCTCGTCGAGGGAGCGTCGCGCCACAAAAACGGCAAGCGCCAGCGTGACGGTACCGATGCCCGCAACGTGCAGTGCGGGCAAGAGCCTCCCGATCGGATGGCCGCGCACAGTCAATTCGATCACGAGCGCCAGCGCGGCATAGAGGCCGATCCCCATCGCCACCCAACGGCGTGCAACACGACGCGGTTCGACCAAGTCTTCTTGCCAGCCGCGCGCGACCTCCCACAGGGCCGCGGCCGCAAAGCCGAGCATTGCCGCAGCATGCAGCCTCGACAGGGGCGAATCGAACGCGACCGCGACATGCCGCGCGGCATCGACAAGATAAGGCACGTTCGCCGCCATTCCGAGGGCCACCATCGCCACGGCCGCCGCGACGACGCGGACCGAGAACGAGAAGCCGTCGTGAAACAGTGCCCGCGCCGCGATCCACATCCATGCGGTCGAGCTCACGCACAGCGCCAACACCGCCAGCGCCGCGGAGAGCGGCAGGCCGAGCAGCACGTCACTTTGCTGGCAGAACAGATACGCCAGCACCGACAGGGTGAAGAGGGCCAGCGCGGCGCGCGCGGCGGGTCGGGCGCCCGGCAGCGCCAGGTTGAGAACGTGGAACACGAGCAGGGCGGCGACCGCGCCGCGCAGGAACATCTCCCAACCAAGTTCGCTATCGAGCATCGGCGCCACGGCCGCATTTTGCGGCGCAGTTCAGCGGCGAGATCCCGGAGCTACAGCGACATCGCCGGCCGCTCGGCCATCGCCGCGCGCCAGCGTCGCACGTGCTCGTGCTGCTCGACGGGCTTGACCTTGACGACCCGCGCGAAATCGACCGCCACCACGGCGATGATGTCGGCAATGCTGAAGCGATCCGCGGCGACGAAGTCGCGGCTGGCCAGGCGACCGTTCAGCTCGACGAAGAACTGCTGCAGCCTGGCAAGCCCGCGCTGCGCCAGCTCGGGGATCTGGGCGTAGTTCACCGGCCCGGGCAGCGCCCGGTTCGCCATCGCCGGCGCGCTGTTGCGCATCGACTCGGCGATCGCGATCAGCCCTTCGAATTCGATCCGCCAGTTCCAGCTCGCGACCTCGGCCTTCTCGGCCGGCGTGCTGCCAAGCAGCGCCGGCTCCGGGAAGCGTGCTTCGAGATACGCCGCGATGGCGGCGTTGTCGGTCAACACCAAGCCGTCGTCGGTGCGCAGCGCCGGCACGGTGCACTGCGGGTTGATGCGCCGGTACGCTTCGCCGAGCTGCTCGCCGGCGCGCAGGTCGATCTGGACCGTCCCGTGGCGAACGCCCTTCTCGGCGAGCAGGATGCGCGCGCGGCGCGGGCTCGGCGCCGTGCTGCAGTCGTAGAGCGTCATCGTCGTCATCGCGGATGCCTTCGCAGCAACGAACGAACGGGATCGTGCCTCAGCCCGCGGGCGAAAGCTTGTCCTGCGTCCTCAAGTCGAAGTCGCTGGCGTCGTGGCGCTCGTGCAGCTGGCTCGACGGCTGGCCCCAGGTCCGGTTGACCATGCGGCCGCGCCGCACGGCCGGTCGTTGCGCGATCGCGTCGGTCCAGCGCAGGACGTTCGCGTATTCGTGCACCTGCAGAAACTCGCCCGATCCGTACAGCTGCCCCTTGGCGAGCGTGCCGTACCACGGCCAGACCGCCATGTCGGCGATCGTGTAGTCGTCGCCCGCGAGGTACGGGCTCTCGGCGAGGCGGCGATCGAGCACGTCGAGTTGGCGCTTGACCTCCATCGCGTAGCGGTCGATCGCGTATGCGATCTTGCTCGGCGCGTACGCGTAAAAGTGGCCGAACCCGCCGCCCAGAAACGGCGCAGCGCCGACCTGCCAGAACAGCCACGACAGGCACTCGGCGCGCTCGCGGCCGCCGGCGGGAAGAAAGGCGCCGCCGAACTTCTCGGCGAGGTGGAGCAGGATCGCGCCCGACTCGAAGACACGCACGGCCTCCGGCCCGCTCCGGTCGACCAGCGCCGGGATCTTCGAGTTCGGATTGGCGGCGACGAAGCCGCTGCCGAACTGCGCCCCTTCGTTGATCCGGATCAGCCACGCGTCGTACTCCGCGCCGTCGTGGCCGAGCGCGAGCAGCTCTTCCAGCATCACCGTGACCTTGACGCCGTTCGGCGTCCCTACCGAGTAGAGCTGCAGCGGGTGCCGGCCGACCGGCAGCTCCTGATCGTGCGTTGCGCCCGCCGTCGGGCGGTTGATGCTGGCGAAGCGGCCGCCGTTCTCCTTGGTCCAGGACCAGACCGGCGGTGGCGTGTAGTCGGAAGATTCGTTCATAAAACCGTCATGTTGACAGCCGAACGCGGATCATCGCTCGCCCAGCCGGCACCCCCCATAACGCGAGGGTCGGGAGCGCGCTCCGCGCTTCGGCTCCCTACAATGCCGGACCAACACGAACGAGGTACGAACCGTGTCGACGACCCGCGTCAGATCTGTTCTCTGCGTGCTGGTGCTCGGTGCTGCGGCGACGCTCGGCCTGGCCGGGTCGGCACGCGCCGCACTCTACAGCGGCAGCTGGGATCCGGCGTATGGCGGGATCTTCCCCGGACTCGGCTGGGAAGCCTCGGCGCTCTTCGACGTGCCGGACGCCTGCCTCGCGATCGGCAGCGGCAGCAACATCGCGATCAGCGGCGCTTGCGCCGGGTTCGATGTGCTCAGCGCCCAAGTCAGCTTGTACAACGTCGCCGACCCGAGCACGATCCTCCATTCGTACGCGCTCGATCCGAACGTCATCGTCAACGGCATCAACCTCGCCGGTGGCAAGCTGAGCGGAATCGACACCGGCTTTTTCGACTCCTTCGTCTCGGATCTGCCCATCGCCAGGGGCGGCCAGTATTCGTTCAGCCTCATCCTGTTCGGCGGCAACAAGGCGCAGCTGATCTTTGCCGATCCGCCGGAGACCTCGCCCGGGTGCGCGTTCCTTGCGGTCGCAGGCGCCAGTTGCGGGGTCTCGGCCAACGACGCCACCGGCGTGTTCGCCCCCGTTCCCGAGCCCGAGAGCTACGCGCTGCTGCTCGCCGGCCTCGGCGCGATCGGCCTCGTCGCCCGCCGGCGCCGCCGCTCTTAGACCGTAGCCCGTTCGGAATGCGCCGAGAGCGCCTGGCCGATCGCCTCGTCGATCTGCCAGCGCTGCTCGTCGTCCCACGCGCGGGCGAACGACCCTCCGCTCAGCGCATCGCGCAGCCGGCCGACGAGCGCCTGCCAACGCAGCTCGCCACGGGGCGAACGGGTCAAGCCGAGCCGTTCGCGTGATCGGGCCGCCGCGGCCGCCAGTCCGACCGCGACCTCGCGCTTGCCCTCCGCCTCGGCGAGCTCGGCGTGGTCTTCGAGGCAGCCGAGCAGCTCCTCGCGCATCTCGAAGGCGCGGAAGGCACGCAAGGCATCCGAGAGACGCGCCCGTGCCGACCCCAGATCGCCGGAGCGCAGGTCGACCCGCGCGAGCCAGCGCAGCGCGTTCGCTTCGCCGCGCTTGTCGCCCGCTTCGCGGCACACGGTCAGCGAGCGCTTGAAGCGGAGACACGCCTGGGCGACATCGCCCGTCTCGAGCGCGACTTCGCCGAGCATCAACTCGCATTCGCCCTCGACCTCCTGGTGGCGGATCTCGCGGGCGATCACCAGGCAATGCTCCAGGTGCGACCGGGCCGTCGCATCGTCGCCCTCGTGCAGGCAGATCTGGCCGAGATGCAGCAGGCCGATCGCTTCGCCGATGCGGTCGCCGAGGCGCCTGAAGATCTGCAGCGCCTCGCCCTCGCCCGCGGCCGCCGCGCCGGCGTCGCCGGCCTGGAGGCGCGCCATCGAAAGCGTCGAGAGCGTGGCGGCGATGTCGACCTCGTTGCCCAGCCCGCGTCTCAGCTCGAGGCAGGTCTCGAGCATCCTGCGCGCCTCGGCATGGTCGCTCTGGCTCTCGGCTTGCGCCGCGCCGACGTAGAGCGCCCAGCCCCGGGCGACCGGCGACGCCTGGATTGCGGGCAGCGCGAGCGCGGCCTGCACGAGCTTGCGGCCTTCGCTCGAATAGCCGCGCAGGATCCAGAAGCCCTGCAGCGCGACCGCGAACTTGACAGCGATGAACGGGTCGACGCGCTCCGCGAGCGACAGGGCGATGGCGCTGCGGATGTTGTCGAGCTCGACCTCGAGGCGCCATAGCCAGTCGGCTTGCTCGGGCCCTCTCAGCGCGTCGCGCGCCTCCTTGGCCAACGCGAAGTAGTGGTCGCAGTGCCGCTTCGCGACCACTGCAGCGTCGTCGCGCTGCGCCAGCTTCTCGCGCACGTACTCGCGGATCGTCTCGAGCATGAGGTAGCGCGCACCGTCGTCGCGTTCCACGAGCATCACGAGCGACTTCTCGATCAGCGATTGCAGCAGATCGAGCACGTCCTCGGCGACGAGCGGCTCGATGCCGCACACCGCTTCGGCCGCGGCAAGGTCGAAGCCGCCGACGAAGACGCCGAGCCGGTCGAGAACGATCTGCTCATCGGGCGTGAGCAGCTCATACGACCAGTCGACGAGGGCGCGCAAGGTCTGCTGCCGCTGCTGCAGGACGCGCGAGCCGCCGGTCAAGAGCTTGTAGCGGTCGTGCAGGCGGGAATTGATGTCGGCGACGGAGAGCGCGCGGACGCGCGCCGCGGCGAGCTCGAGCGCCAAGGGGATGCCTTCCAGGCGCGCGACCAGCTCGGCGACGGCCGGCGCTTCGCGTTCGGTGAGCGCGAAGGCGGCCTTGTGCTGCTGCGCCCGTTCGACGAACAGGCGCACCGCCGTCGATCGCGCCAGCGCCTCGAGGCTGTCGTCGCGCCGCGGCACCGGCAGCGGCAGCACCGGGTAGCAGTGCTCGCCCGGCGCGTGCAGCGCCTCGCGGCTCGACGCCACGATGCGCACGTGGGGCGCCGCCTTGAGGATGGCGCTCGCCATCTGCGCCGACGCCTGGATCACGTGCTCGCAGTTGTCAAGGACCAGCAGGGCACGGCGGTTCCTGAGGTGCGCGCTCACCGTCTGCAGCAGCGGCCGGTCGGGCTCCTCGCGCAGGCCGAGCACCTGCGCCGCTTCGCCGACGATCAGCGCCGGGTCGCTGATCGGTGCCAGGTCGAGGAACCAGACGCCGTCGGGGAAGTCGTGGATCTGCTCGGCCGCGATCTGCAGCGAAAGGCGCGTCTTGCCGAGGCCGCCCATGCCGATCAGGCTCAGCAGGCGCGCCGTGCCGAGCAGGCTCTTCACCTCCTCCAGCTCGCGATCGCGACCGATGAACGACGTCGCCTGGTGGGGCAGGTTGTTCGGAATCTCGTTGACCGGCAGCCACCAGTCGCCCGTCCAGACGACGCGATGCGCTTTCTCGCCGTCGGCGGGTGGCGCGAAGGGGGTGTCTTCTCCTCCGATCTCGAACAGCTCGATCGGATCGGCCACGCCCTTGACGCGCCAGTGCCCGTGCGAGACCAGCTTGTGCGCGCACGTGCCGAGCGCTTCGCGCGCGGCAGCCGATAGCAGCGTCTGGCCGCCACGCGCCAATGCCATCACCCTGGCGGCGATCGGCTTGGCCAGGCCTTCGACCTCGAGTGGCTTCGCGCCGCGCGCGATGTCGTCGGCCGCGTTCTCGCGCAGGATCACTGGCCCGACGTGCAAGCCGACGCGTGCCGAAAGCGGCGTCGGCAGCGTCGCCAGGGCACGGTGGTACTCCATCGCGTAGCCGACCGCGTCTGGGCAGCTGTCGAACAGCAGCAGCATGCCGTCGGTCTTGTCGATCTCGCGCCCGCGCCAGGGCCCCAGCAACGCGCGCGAGACGCGATCGTGCGCCGCCCAGATCTCGGCCATCACGCTGTCGCCGAGCTTCTGGGCCAGCTGGGTGCTGTCGACGACGTCGGTCAACAGCAGGGCCTTGATCGCACTCATCTCACAGTCGCCAGATGCAGCCCCGTGAATCGGGGAGGCTTCGTCATGGCCGAGTCTACCTTTGGGCCTGCGACCTCACCGGGGGAAAGAAGCCCCACGAC
>DASXXO010000077.1:0-3959 GCA_036503045.1 Caldimonas sp.
GAGTCGAAAGGTCCAGCTCGGCGCGGCATGGGGACACTTCAAGGGCGAGCCGATGTTGAAGCTATGGACCAGCTATCGCCTCTCCGACACGTTGAGCCTCGAGGGCACGATCGGCCAAGTGCAGGGCGTGTTCTCGGGCACCGACTTGTGGCACGTCGACATCCTGATCGAGCCGTGGTCCGACAAGCGCATCTCGCCGTTCTTCGGCGTCGGTGTCGGCAAGTTCAAGAACTTCCCGAACCAGAGCCTGATCGGCTCGACGACCACCGACGCCAAGCTCGCCGCTGCGCGCCTCGGCTTGCGCTACTACCTCAGCGAGCGCTTCGTCCTGAGCACCGATTACGCCCTCTATACCGCGTTCATCAGCGACCAGAAGTCCACCGAGTACCACGCCTGGACCCTGGGCCTCTCCTTCTTCTTCTGAACCGGTGGCAACGACCCTCGGCCAACACGATGAATAACAAGACCTCATACAAGGCGGCCATGAGCCTCGCGCTGGCAACCGCGAGCCTGGCCGCATTCGCCGCCGATCCGCCGCGCAACGACGATCAGGTCGTCGTCCCGCAGGTCGACCGGCGCGACATCGAAAAGCCGAAGTTCCCGTCGAACGACTTCGAGATCGGCCTCTTCACCGGCACCTACGCAACCCAGAACTTCGGCTCGAGCTGGGTCTACGGCGCGCGCATTGGCTACCACATCACCGAGGATTTCTTCGTCGAGGGCGTATACGGCCAGACCAAGGTCAGCGACGAGCTGTTCCGCCAGATTCTGCCCGGCGGAATCTTCACCGAGGAGCACGAGAAGCTCTCCTACTACAACTTCTCGGTCGGCTACAACCTGTTCCCCGGCGAGATCTTCGTCGGTGGACGCCGCGCCCGTCCCTCGCAGTTCTATCTCGTCGGCGGCGTCGGCAGCACGAAGTTCGACCAGCAGACCCGGCCGACCTTCAACTTCGGCTTCGGCTACCGCGTCTACCTGGCCGACTGGATCGCGCTCCAGCTCGACCTGCGCGACCACATCTTCTCGCTCGACCTGCTCGGCAAGCGCGAGAGCACGCAAAACGTCGAGCTCACCGGCGGTCTCACCGTCTACTTCTGATTCGTCGCTGCCATGAACACCGCATTGCAAGCCCGCCGCTTAGCTCGCTCCGTCCGCGCCCTGCGCGTCGCCGCCGTCGCTGTCGCGGCTGTCCTCGCCGGCACGGCGTCGTCGGCGATCGCTCCGCAGGCCACCGCGCCCGACTTCACGCTGCACGCGATGAGCGGCCCGAACCTGCGCCTGAAGGAGCAGCGCGGGCGCGTCGTGATGGTGAACTTCTGGGCTACGTGGTGCGGCCCGTGCCGCCAGGAGATGCCGCAGCTGAACCGCCTGTACGAGAAGTACAAGAGCTCGGGCTTCGTGCTGCTCGGAGTCAACGTCGACGACGACACGAGCAAGGCGGCCGAGGTCGCCGCCAAGCTCGGGGTGACCTTTCCGGTCCTGCTCGATACCGACAAGTCCGTCAGCAAGCTGTATGACCTGAGCACGATGCCCTCGACGGTCATCATCGACCGCGAAGGCAAGGTCCGCTACGTCCATCGCGGCTACCTGAGCGGCTACGAGGACAACTACGAGAAGCAGATCCGGGAGTTGCTGAAATGACGGCGTCGCGCGCGCTCATCGCCTGCGCCGTGCTCGGCGCGACGTTGCTCGGCGGCTGCGCGGCGCCGAAGTTCGAGCCGTGGGTCAAGCCCTACGAGCGCGAGCGCCTCGCCGATCCGATCATGAAGCTGTCGCGCGACGCGCTGCCCGACAAGCACCTCGAGCACGTGCGCGACGTCCGCGAAGGCGCGCGCGGTGCCACCGGGTTCCAGGGGGGCGGTTGTGGCTGTAACTGACCGCGCGGCTCGTGCGGGCGAGCGCACGGACGGGACCTTCCGCTGGCCGCCGCGCGACCTCGCGGGGTTCTTCGGCTGGTTCTTCAGCCTCCTCGGCGGCCTGCTCGCCAGCGGGAACGCGCGCGCGGTCGACCTGCCCGAGGACAAGGCCGAGGCACTGTTCCATTCCTACATCGGCGGCGGCGTCGATGCCTATGGCCCGGCGTTCCTGGTGAGAAAGAGCATCCTCGACAAGGTCTCGCTGACCGGCACCTACTACATGGACGCGGTGAGCAACGCGTCCATCGACGTGGTGACGACGGCGAGCCCCTACCACGAGGTACGGAACGAATTCGGCCTGAGCGCCGACTACGTCTACCGCGACGCGCAGATCACGGTCGGCGCGATGACCAGCCACGAGCCCGACTACGTCGCCAACACCGGCAACATCGACGTGACGCAGGAGGTCTTCGGCGGCATGACCACGGTCGCGTTCGGCTTCACGCGCGGGAGCGACAAGGTCGGCAAGAAGAACTCGCCCGAGTTCTCGGATACCGCTCGCCACTGGCAATACCGCCTCGGCGCGACGCAGATCCTGACGCCGCGCTGGCTGATGAGCGCGAACTTCGAGGCGCTCAACGACGACGGATACCTCGGCAGTCCCTACCGCCTCGCGCGCGTCTTCGGCGCCGCCGTTCCCGAGCGCAACCCGCGCACCCGCTCCGGGCGCGCGGTCCAGCTGCGCCTGGTCGGCGACCTCGGATCGCGCGACGCGATGCACGTCGCATACCGCTATTTCCGCGATACCTGGGACATCAAGGCGCACACGGCGGAGATCGGATACAGCCGCTACTTCGGCGAGAAGTGGCTCGCCGACGCGTTCCTGCGCTACTACACCCAGACGCATGCGCTGTTCTACAGCGACAACGCGATGACCGAGACGGTCTACGTCTCGCGCAACCGCCAGCTGAGCACGTTCGACGACACGGGGATCGGCGGCAAGCTTTCCTACGGCCTGCGGCACGTGCCGGGCAGCTACGACCTGAAGCTGAACGGAACGTACGAATACACGCGATTCAAGTTCAAGGACTTCACCGACATCCGGACCGGCAGCCTGTATGGCTACAGCGCCAACGTCATCCAGCTCTACCTGTCGGCCACCTATTGAGACAGCCATGCTCCAACGAAGCTGCAAACTGATCGCCGTCCTCGCTCTGGCCATCGCGCTGCCGATCGCGCGCGGCGCCGATCCGGTGCCGGCGGCACGCGCCGCGAGCGCGTCCGCAACGACGGCGCCGAGCACGCCCAAGTCTGGCGCCGTCGCCGCGCCCGCGGCGTCGTCGCCGGCGATGGCGCCGGCCGCGAGCACCGCGCCAGCGGCGTTGGCCGCCACCGCCGGTGCGGCTTCGGCGCCGGCCGGCCCGGAGGCGTCGGCCAGCATGCCGGCGATGGTGAGCGCGGCGCTGACACCGAGCGCACCGTCGAGTGCGCCGGTTGCCGGCACGCTCGACGGCCGCATCCAGGACGTCAAGGCCGACGTCATCAAGCTCAACCGCGACCTGCTCGTCCTCGAGGAGGAGCTGCTGTTCCCGGCGAACACACAGGTTGCGCTTTTCGTATCGATGGACGTCGGCACGATGTTCCAGCTCGACTCGGTGCAGGTGAAGCTCGACGACAAGGTCGTCGCCAACTATCTCTACACCGCGCTCGAGGTCGATGCGCTGCACCGCGGCGGCGTCCAGCGCGTCTATCTCGGCAACCTCAAGACCGGTCAGCACGAGCTGGTCGCGTTCTTCACCGGCAAGGGCCCGCACGACCGCAACTACCGGCGCGGCGCCAACGTCAAGTTCGAGAAGACCACCGAAGCGAAGTACATCGAGCTTCGCATCCAGGACTCGACGGCCAAGCTCCAGCCCGAGTTCGACATCAAGCTCTGGCAGTGAGCCGCGATGGTCTCAGCTTCTCCAGCCCGCCTCGCTCTGCGCATCGGCCGCGCCGCCGCTGCGGCAGCGGCATTGGCGCTGCCGGCGGCGCAGGCGCTCGCGGCGTGGCCGTTCGGCGCAGGCGCGCCGCCCGAGCCGACCCATGAGATCAAGGCGCCGT
>DASXXO010000078.1:0-5195 GCA_036503045.1 Caldimonas sp.
GGGCGGCCGGCCGGCGCGCCCCGGCGACGAGCTCGGCGCCGCGCCGCCGCGCCCGCCGCAGATGCCCGCCTACCACCTCGTGCGCGAGGACGGCAGCGGCATCACGATGGTCAACATCGGCGTCGGGCCGGCCAATGCGAAGACGATCACCGACCACATCGCGGTGCTCAGGCCGCACGCCTGGGTGATGCTCGGTCATTGCGCAGGGCTTCGCAACACGCAGCAGCTCGGCGACTACGTGCTCGCGCACGGCTACGTACGCGAGGACCACGTCCTCGACGAGGACCTGCCGCTCTGGGTGCCGATCCCGGCGCTCGCCGAGGTACAGGTCGCGCTCGAGGAAGCGGTCGCCGAAGTGACGCAGCTGAAGGGCTACGAGTTGAAGCGGATCATGCGCACCGGCACCGTCGCGAGCACCGACAACCGCAACTGGGAGCTGCTGCCCTCGCGCAATGTGCTCACCACGCCCGAGCGTCGCTTCAGCCAGAGCCGGGCGATCGCGCTCGACATGGAGAGCGCGACGATCGCCGGCAACGGCTTTCGGTTCCGGGTGCCTTACGGGACGCTGCTCTGCGTCAGCGACAAGCCACTGCACGGCGAGATCAAGCTGCCGGGAATGGCGAACCACTTCTACCGCGAGCGCGTCGACCAGCACCTGCGCATCGGCGTGCGCGCGATCGAGCGGCTGCGCCAGGCGGGAATCGACCAGCTGCACAGCAGGAAGCTGCGCAGCTTCGCCGAGGTCGCGTTCCAGTAGCGCGGCGCAGCCGGAGGGGCCGCCCCTAGATCATCGCCAGCGGCGTCTTGCGCCTGGGCGGGGGGAACGCCTTGTCGAGCTCGGTACGCTCGGCCTCGTCGAGGGCGATGGCCTGCGCCGCGAAGTTCTCGCGCAGATGCGCCTCGCTCGCTGCCTTGGGGATCGCCATCACGCCCGGCTGCGCGATGAGCCAGGCGAGCGCGACTTGCGCCGCGGTCGCGCCGCGCCGCCTGGCGATCGCCGCGAGCGCCGCGTTGCGCGCGAGCGCGCCCTGGTCGATCGGGGAGTACGCCATCGTCACGATCGATTGCGACTGCAGCCGAGGCACGAGATCGAATGCCGGGCCGCGCGTGGTCAACGAGTAATAGATCTGGTTCATCGCGCAGCGTTCTCCCCCGGGGACGCGCATCAGCTCGTCGATGTCGGCGCGGTCGAAGTTGCTGACGCCCCAATGGCGGATGCGGCCGCGCGCACGCAGCCGCTCGAACGCGTCGACCGTCTCGGCGAGGGGAACACTGCCCGGCCAGTGCAGCAGATAGCCGTCGAGGTGGTCGAGACCGAGTCGCTTCAGGCTGCGCTCGCACGCAGCGAGGGTGCCGCGCGCACTGGCGTTCTGCGGATAGAGCTTGCTGACGATGAACAGGTCGTCGCGCGCGACCGAGCCCTCGCGCAGTGCGGCGGCGAGCGCCTCGCCCACGACCTCCTCGGCGCCGCCTTCGCCGTACATCTCGGCGGTGTCGATGACGCGCCAGCCGATCTCGAGCGCGGCGCGAACCGCCGCGATCTCGCGCTTGCGGCGCGCCGCCGACTCGCCGATGTGCCAAGTGCCCAGGCCGAGCGATGACAACTGCACGTTGCCGGGGAATGTCACCATGAAAGGCGCGCCGTTCAAGAGCAAGATCGCTGGGGAATCGTATGACAACCATGTTCACCGTCGGCCGCGACGATCTGCGGCACGCCCGCTGGCGCGAGACCGCTCCGGCGCCGCTCGCAGCCGGCCAGGCACGCCTGCGCATCGCGCCCTTCGCGCTGACATCGAACAACGTCACCTACGGCGCGTTCGGCGAGGCGATGCACTACTGGGACTTCTTCCCGAGCGGCGAGCCCGACTCCGGTTGCATCCCGGTCTGGGGCTTCGCGACGGTGACCGAGTCGCTGGTCGACGGGGTCGACGTCGGCGAGCGCTTCTACGGGTACTGGCCGATGGCCGACGAGGCGGTGCTCGCGCCGGTGCGCATCGTCGGCGAGGGGTTCGTCGACGGCGCCGCGCACCGAAGCGCCTTGCCGGAGGTCTACAACCGCTACCTGCGGTGCAGCAGCGACCCGGCGTACCGGGCCGAGCAAGAGGCGCTGATCGCGTTGCTGCGCCCGCTCTTCATCACTTCATTCCTGATCGACGACTTCCTCGCCGACAACGCGTTCTTCGGCGCGTTCACGATGCTGGTGTCGAGCGCGTCGAGCAAGACCGCGTACGGGCTCGGCTTCTGCCTGGCGCGGCGCCGGGGCGCGCCGGGGGCGCCGACGAGCGTCGGACTGACCTCGGCCGCCCATCTCGACTTCACGCACGGGCTCGGCTGCTACGACCGCGTAGTCCGCTACGACGACGCCGCGACGCTCGCGGGCGGCGAGCGCGCGGTCTACGTCGACATGAGCGGTAACGCCGGGCTGCGCGCCGCGATCCATGGTCATTGGCAGGACTCGCTCGCCTACAGCTGCTCGGTGGGCGGCACGCATTGGGAATCGCTCGGCGGCGGCGAAGGGCTCCCCGGGCCGCGCCCGGTGCTGTTCTTCGCGCCGGCGCAGATCAAGAAGCGGGTCGGCGAGTGGGGCGCTCTCGGTCTGCAGCAGCGTCTCTCGACGGCCTGGACCGCGTTTCTCGCACGCGTCGCCGATCCTGCCCGACCATGGTTGCGCGTCGTCATGGGCAGCGGCCGCGCCGCCGTCGAGGCGACCTACGGCGAAATGCTCGACGGACGCGTGCCGGCCGACGAGGGCAGGGTGCTCGCGCTATGACCGCGCAGGATGGACTGGTCCGGCCCCTGCCCGACGTGGCGGCCTGGACCGATCACTTCCGCCGCGCCGAGATCCCGGTCCTGCGCGAAACGGTCGACGCGCTCGAGGCGCTGCGGGCGAACGAGGAACGCAACGACGCCAACAGCATCGGCGAGATCATCGGCGGCGATCCACTGATGACGCTGAAGGTGCTCGTACACGTCGCTGCGCGTCGCGGCCAGAGGGTGGTGACGAGCGCCGAGACGGTGATCGCGGCGCTCGTGATGATGGGCATCCCTCCCTTCTTCCGCGCGTTCGCCGATCCGGTCGCGATCGAGGACCGTCTCGCGGCCTGCCCCGAGGCGCTCGAAGGCGTGCGGCGCGTGCTGCGCCGCGCCTACCGCGGCGCCCGCTTCGCGCTCGGCTTCGCGGTGCACCGCGCGGACCCGAACGCAGCCTCGATCCACGCGGCGGCGCTGCTGCACGAGTTCGCCGAGCTGCTGCTCTGGTGCCACGCGCCGCGCCTCGCACTCGGCATCCGCGACCTGCAGGTCGCTGATCCGGCGCTGCGCTCGAGCGTCGCGCAGCAGCGTGTCTTGCACGTCGATCTGGCGGCGCTGCAGCAATCGCTCGTGCTCGCCTGGGGACTGCCGACGCTGCTCTCCGAGAAGGGGCGCGATCCGCACGCCGGCAACGCCGGTGGGCGTACGGTCGCGCTCGCAGCGCGGCTAGCACGCCACGTCGGCGGCGGCTGGGACAACCCGGCGCTGCCCGACGACATCGCCGAGATCGCAGCGTTTCTCAACCTGTCGAACGCGGCGACGCTCGAGCTCGTCATGGGCATCGACGAGCAGTAGCGCGGCCGCGCCGCCCTCCGGTTGTCGAGGTGAAGAAGCTCAGGCGGGAGCGCTCGCGCAGCGCAGCACCTCGTCGAACACCGCCGGATGGAAGACCATCTGCACGTGCGGCGTCGCTTCCAGGTGACGGTTGTCGGCGCCAGGCAAGGTGGCGTTGCGGGTCGGGAAGACGATGTTGTCGCAATGGCTCCAGAAGCAGACGAGTTGCGCGCGCGGACGCGTCGACTCGCGCGTGACGAGCGCGGCGAGCCAGTCGCTGGCCTGCGCCATCTGCGCGATGTTCGCCGCGTGGCGGCGGATCGCCAGGCGGGTGCCGGTGTGCGGCGACGCGATCGTCACGATCCGATAGGCGCGAGCCTCAGAGTCACCGGCGAGCCACGCGCGCGCAGCCAGCCCGCCCATGCTGTGCGCGGCGATGACGGGAGCGAGTCCCGTCACTCGCTCGAGCTCGCGCGTCGCCAGGGCAATCGTTCGAGCGTAGCGGTCGATGGAGCCGAAGACCGGCTCCAGGCTCACTGCGATGAATGGGATGTCCGCTGCGCGCAGCCGTCGCAGCCACGGATTCCACAGTCCGCGGTTGCAGAAGAAACCGTGCACGAGAAGCACCCCGCGGCGCCCGGCAGCCGAGGCCGGCAGATGGTCCGGCTCGCGCCGGGAAGCGAAGGGCTGGTGCCAGAGAAATACGCGCGGTGCGCAGGTGACCTCCGCCGCCCAGGCCCGAATCAGTTGCGCGATCGTCGGACGCGCAGCGTCCCCGGGACCATACGAGCTGCGAAGCAGCCAGAACTCGGCAGCGAGGACAGCGAAGTATCCGAGGATCACCAACGCGACCCAGACGAGCGCCAGCCAGGGCTTGCCGACGTTGACGCCCGCAACGAACGCCACCAAGGTGGAAACGACGAGCGTCACGGCGATGAACTGCTGGATCCGCGCGAGCATCGTCCTCGGAGAAAAACAAAAAGGCCTCCGTCGGGGGACGGAGGCCTTCACAAGATAGTGGCCTGACGATGTCCTACTTTCACACGGGAACCCGCAATATCATCGGCGCAGAGGCGTTTCACTGTCCTGTTCGGGATGGGAAGGAGTGGGACCACCTCGCTATGGTCGTCAGGCATAACCGTCGCCCGCTGCACTGCGGCAGCTAGGCCAATTCGCAGAGTCGCCCGCTCGCGCGGGATCAGATCTTGATCGCGTCCTTCGATGCGAAGAACGGTCCACACGCTTGACTCGCCTCGACGACGTGGTCGTCAAAGTTATAGGGTCAAGCCGCACGAGCAATTAGTACTGGTTAGCTCAACCGGTTACCCGGCTTCCACACCCAGCCTATCAACGTCCTGGTCTAGAACGACTCTTCAGGGGGCTCAAGGCCCCGGCAAGACTAATCTTGAGACGAGTTTCCCGCTTAGATGCTTTCAGCGGTTATCTCTTCCGCACATAGCTACTCGGCGATGCCACTGGCGTGACAACCGATACACCAGAGGTGCGTCCACTCCGGTCCTCTCGTACTAGGAGCAGGCTCTCTCAATCTTGCAGCGCCCACGGAAGATAGGGACCAAACTGTCTCACGACGTTTTAAACCCAGCTCACGT
>DASXXO010000079.1:0-7169 GCA_036503045.1 Caldimonas sp.
CGAGCAGCTGCGCGCGCGCATGGCGGCGCTCGTCCAGGCCGAGGTCGCCGCGCGCTCGGCCGAAGGAGGCGAGGTGATCGGCGGCGGCTTCATCCTGCGCACCAACGCCGCAGAGGCGACCGACGCCGAGCTCGCCGACGACATCGCCTACCTGCGCACGACCTGGGCGCGGGTCAAGGAACGCTCCTTCAAGTCGCCGCCGGGAACGCTCCTGCACCAGGACCTCAGCCTCGCCGAGCGCGTCCTGCGCGATCTGGCCGACGACCGCACGCAGACGATCCGTATCGACTCGCGCGCGCAGTTCGAGCGGCTGCAGGCGTTCGGCCGCGAGTACACCCCGGGCGCGGTCGGCACGCTCCAGCACTATCTCGGCGAGCGGCCGATCTTCGACCTCTTCAACGTCGACGACGAGATCGAGAAGGCGCTCCTCAAGCGCGTCGAGCTGAAGTCGGGCGGCTACCTCATCATCGACCAGACCGAGGCGCTGACGACGGTCGACGTCAATACCGGCGGCTTCGTCGGCGCACGCAATTTCGACGACACGGTTTTCAAGACCAACCTCGAGGCCGCGCAGGCGATCGCGCGGCAGCTGCGCCTGAGAAACCTCGGCGGCATCATCATCCTCGACTTCATCGACATGGCGCGCGAGGAGCACCAGTCGGCGGTGCTCGCCGAGCTGAAGAAGCAGCTCGCGCGCGACCGCACGCGCGTCACCGTGAGCGGCTTCACCCAGCTCGGCCTGGTCGAGATGACGAGAAAGCGCACGCGCGAGTCGCTCGCCCACCTGCTCTGCGAGCCGTGCCCGACGTGCCAGGGGCGCGGCGAGGTGAAGACGGCGCGCAGCGTCTGCCACGACATCCTGCGCGAGATCCTGCGCGAGGCGCGCCAGTTCAACCCGAAGGAGTTCCGCGTCATCGCCTCGGCCTCGGTGGTCGAGATGCTGCTCGACGAGGAGAGCCAGCACCTCGCGGCGCTGTCGGACTTCATCGGGAAGCCCATCTCGCTGCGCGCCGAGCCGTTTCCTTCTCCCGAGCAGTACGATATCGTCCTGCTATGAGTGGGCCGGGCGGCTTCGAGCCGCGGCGCATCGTCGTCGTCGTCACGCGCCAGATCGGCGACGTGCTGCTGACGACGCCGCTCATCAGCGCGGCCAAGACGCGCTGGCCGAACGCGGCGATCGACGTCCTCGGAATGGCGGGAACGCTCGAGGTCCTCGCCGGCCATTCCGCGGTCTCGTCGTGCATCGACGTCGGCGCGATCCGCTCGTGGCGCGACCGGATCGCGCTCGTGCGCCGGCTCTGGCGCCGCTGGGATCTCGCGCTGATCGGCGAGGCGAGCGACCGCGCGCACCTGCTCGGCTTCATCGCCGCGCCGGTGCGCTCGGGACTCGTTCCGCAGACCAAGGCGCACGCGTGGTGGAAGCGGCCGCTGCTGCGCCACGCCGTCACGGTCGCGGGCATCGCCGATCGCCACATCGCCGCGGAAAAGGTCGCGCTGCTCGAACCATGGACCGATGCCGAGGCGCGTAAGACGGTCGTGACGCCGCCGGCGTCGCAGCCGCTTCCCGACGACCTCGCCCGGGCGATCGGCGCCGCGCCCGTCGTCGTCCACGTTCCGTCGATGTGGCGCTACAAGCAGTGGCCCGTTGCGAACTACGAGCGCGTCGTTCGGGCGCTGCTCGACGACGGGCGCCAGATCGTCCTCACCGGCGGTCCCGGTGAAGGTGACCGCACCATGGTCGCGCGCGTCGCGGCGGTCGCCGAGTCGCCACGCGTCGTCGACGCGAGCGGGCGCCTCGGGTTCGGCCAGCTCGCGGGACTGCTCGCACGCGCCGCCCTCTACATCGGGCCCGACACGTCGGTCACGCATCTGGCGGCATCGACCGGCGTGCCAGTGATCGCGCTGTTCGGTCCCACCGTTCCGACGCGCTGGGGGCCGATCGGCGACGGCGGCGCAGCGCCGCCGTTCGTCCGCATCGACACCTCGTTGCTGCAGCGGCGTGGCGACGTCGTCCTGCTGCAGGGTCCGGGCAGTTGCGTCCCGTGCGGCCGCGCCGGCTGCGAGGACCACCACGGCAGCGTGAGCGAATGCCTCGAGGCGATCACCCCCGAGCGGGTGATCGCGCAAGCGCGGGCTTTGCTCGCCGAGCGCGCGGCACGCGCGGCCGCGACATCCGGAGAGGCGCTCAGTCGCGGGCCGGCAAGCGGCGCTTGATCGCGAAGAACGGCGCGAGCAACGCCGGCCACGCGGCGTAGACGAGCATGCGCGTGCGCACGCCGAGCGGCACCGCGCGCGCGCCGAGCGCGAGGCCGACGCGCGCGCCGGTGGTTTGGGCGGCGAAGATGTCGCGGATGAAGCACTCGCGCGCGAGCCGCTTCTCGAGCGTCGGCCGGACGACGTCGGCGACGCCGGCGCGCTCGGCGTCGGCGATCAGCTGGGTCAGCTCGACGAGCGCGTTGTTGCTGTTCTTGCGGATGCGCGCCACGACGCTCGCCGCGTCGAGCGAGCGGCGCCGGCGCGAGATGCCGCCGCGCCGGTAGAGGACGAGCGGCTCTGGGAGCGTGATCGCGCCGCCCGAGATGATCGCCCGGAAGGCCATCAGCATGTCCTCGCCGATCGTGCCGGCCGGAATCGGCCCGAAGCGCTCGATCAGCCGGCGCGTCCACGCCTGCGCCGCGCCGACGACGTATGGTCGATTCGCAATCCAGTCGCTCGCGTTCTTGTACTGCGCGAGATCGCTCGGCTGCAGCACGCCGTGGACGTTGCCTTCGGCGTCGACGTCGAGCAGCGGCGCGGCGATCAGGTCGAGCGTCTTCCGGGAAGCGAGCCACGTCGCGACCGTCTTCGCGCAGCGCTCGGGGAGCGACACGTCGTCACCGCCAGCGACGAACAGCAGCTCGCCGCGCGAGCGCTCGACGATCAGCGAAAGATGCGCGCCGATGCCGAGGTTCTTCTCGTTGCGGTTGACGACGACGCGGTGCGGTCCCTGGTATCCCGCGACCGCCGCCAGCATCGCCGCATGCGTGCCGTCGCTCGACGCGTCGTCGGAGATGAAGATCTCGAGCGGCGAGTAGGTCTGCGCGAGCGCGCCGGCGATTGCCTCGCCGATGCTCGCCTCCTGGTTGTAGGCGATCAGCATGATCGTCGCCAGCGGCGGGGCCGTCGATGCGTCCTCAGGCATGGCGACGGCTTTGGCGCCAGCGCTTGATCGCCGCCGCGCGCTCGGGAAAGGTGAAGGTGAGGAACTTGCGCAAGCGCCAGCCGAGCGGTAGGCCGCGCGCCTCGCGCAGCGCTTGCCAGCGCTTGCCGGTGTCTGCAGCGGTGACCACGCGCTCCAGGTAGCGCTCGCGCGCGAGCACTGGGGCGAGCGCCGCGGCGACCTCGGCGCCGTGTCCGGCGAGCGTGGCGTCGCGCGTGAACTGCTCGATCTCGGCGAGAACGCGCCGGTTCTGCAGCCGCACCCAGGCGACCAGATGGGGGCCGGCACCGATGCTCGGCCACTTCGAGCTGCCGCCGCGCCGGTAGCGGACGAGCGGCTCGGGAACCGTGAGCGCCCCGCCCGACAGGATCGCGCGCAGCGTCATGATCGGGTCCTCGTACCAGACGCCGTCGATCACCGGACCGAAGCGCTCCATCATCCGGCGCGTGAACGCGTGCGTCGCGCCGACGGTGAACGGCCGGCGCGCGCACCACCCTGCGAGCGTCAGCGCGCCGAGGTCGTCGATCGCGACGGCGTCGCCGTCGCACCCGTCGGGTGCCATGTCGATGTAGTGGCTGGCGATCAGGTCGGCGCGCCGGCCCGAAGCCTCCCATGCGGCGACGAGCCGCTCGACCCGGTGCGGCAGCGAGAAGTCGTCGCCGGCGGCGGTGACGAGGAGCTCGCCTTCGGTTTCCGCCATCAGCCGGTTGTAGTGCGCGCCGATGCCGAGGTTGGCCGGGTTGCGCCGCGCGCGCACGCGGTGCGGCCCGCGGTAGCTCGCGGCGACGCCCGCGAGCACCTCGAAGGTGTCGTCGCTGGAGGCGTCGTCGGAGAGGACGATCTCGAGCGGCGGCCCGGTCTGCGCGAGCACGCTCTCGGCGGCTGCGCGCGCGGTCGCCGCCTGGTTGCAGGCGAGCAGGACAACGGTGACGCGCGCCGGCTCCATGTCGTCAGCGCGGTGCGGGCTTGACCGCCTCGAGCTCCCAGAGGAAGTAGACGAGCTTGCCCTTCTTCGCGCGCTGCCGGCGCCGCCACTCCTGCTGCCAGGTGAGCGGCGCCACGGTGCGCGCGAGCTCGGGGATCACCCACTCGGCGCGGCGCGCACAGAACGCGCCGCCGAAGCCGTACATGCGCGCGCGCGGCGCGGCGCCGCAGAAGTAGTCGTGCGTCTGCTCGGTGATGATGTTGACGTGCGTCGGGTCGACGAACGCCTCGCGTCCGGGATAGCAGGGCGTCACCGCGTAGAACAGGCCGCCCGGCGCGAGGACGCGCCAGACCTCGTCCATCAGGCGGACGAACGGGAAGATCGTCGTGTTCGCAGCCGTGCCGTTCAGGAGGCGCGGCATGTGCTCGATGAAGTCGAACGCCGAGACCGACGCGAACGCGTCGGCGTCGAACGGGATCGGCTCGAACGCGAGGTTGGCCACGCGGAACGCGAAGCGCCCGCCGGTCTCGATCGCGCGGATGTCGACGCCGTAGAGCTCGCGCCGGCCGTAGGGGTTGCGCGGCTGGTCGCCGCAGCCGAGGTCGAGGTGCCGGTCGCCGACCGCGCCGCTCAGGACGTCAGGCATGCGCCGGGTGCGTGCCGGGCTCGTCGGCGACGCGATCGCCGTGCCGCGACCGCCACTGGCGGACCAGCGCGAGCAGCGCGTCGACATGGGCGGCGACGCTCGGGTCGTAGCGCAGCGCGCGCGCCGGCACAGCGATGCGGTGCGTGTCGGTGCGCCACTGCGCGACGGCATAGCGCACCGCTTCGCCGAGAGCGCCCGGATCGCCGGGAGCGAAGTCGATCCGCGCATCCGCTTCGATCACCTCGCTGCAGCCGACGCCGCTCGCAAGCAGGACCGGCGTGCCGCACAGCAGCGACTCGATGCCGACCAGCCCGAAGGGCTCGTAGGTCGAGGCCATGATCGTGAAGTCGACCGCGCGGTACAGGTTCTCGATGTCGCGGGAATAGCCGATCCAGCGCACGTTGGCCGGGCTGCCACCGAGCGGCCGACCGGCGACGACGAGCGTCGCGGGCAGGTCGGTGTTGGCGAAGTAGGCGGCGAGCTGGCCGAGGCCCTTTCTCCGGTGGCTGGTCGACGCGAGCAGGAAGACCGCGCGGTCGTCGGGAAAGTCGAAGCGTCGCCGCAGCGCCGCGCGCTGCGCGTCGTCGACCGGCGGACTGAAGCGCGTGCTGTCGACCGGCGGGTAGAGCAGCTGCACTTTCGGGCCGGTGATGCCGTAGTGCTCGGCGATCTCGTCCTTCATTGCGCGCGAATGCGCGACGATGATCGCTGCGCGCTCGTAGAACGCCTGCTCGAGCGAGACCTTCCAGCGATCGCGCAGGTTCGGCCGGTCGCCCATCGCGAGCAGGTAGCCCGGGTGCGTCCCGCCGCAGACGGCGATGTCGGCGTGACGCGTGGGATTGCAGGAGATCAGCGGCGCCACCCCGAGCCGACGCTTGATCGGGCCGAGGCGCCAGTCGAAGACGTGGTCGCGCCAGGCGTGCGGAACGCCGGTCATGCGCACGCGCACCGGCTCGACCCAGTGCACCTCGGGCATGCGAACGTCGAACTCGCGCGCGATGAAGGCCGGCCTCAGGCCGTGGACGTGCAGGCCGCGCACGAGCGTTGCGGCGTAGCGCTCGAAGCCGCCGCCGGGCTTGAGCGCGTGGTGTGACAGGCCGAGCCGCGCGAGCCCGGGCTCGGGCGCGACCGCGGCGAGGTCGGCTTCCATCGCCGCCGCTCAGCCCTTGGGCGGGCGCGGCACGCGGCCCATCAGGTAGAACTCGTCGTTCGGGCGCATCGACGAGACGTTGGCCATCCGGTTCGACAGGCTGAAGAGGGCGGCGATCGCGGCGACGTCCCACGCGTCGTCGTCGGAAAAGCCGTGCGCGCGAAGCGCCGCGAAGTCGGCGTCGTCGATCCGGTGCGACTCGAGCGTCACCTTCAGCGCGAAGTCGAGCATCGCGCGCTGGCGCGGCGAGATGTCGGCTTTCAGGGGATTGACCGCGACCTGGTCGGCGACGAGCGGATTCTTCTCGTAGATGCGCAAGAGCGCACCGTGCGCGACGACGCAGTAGAGGCAGTGATTCGCGCCGCTCGTCGCGACGATGATCATCTCCTTGTCGCCCTTGGTGAGCCCCGACTCGCGCAGCAGCAACGCATCGTGGTAGGCGAAGAAAGCGCGGAACTCGTCGGGCCGGTGCGCGTAGGCGAGGAAGACGTTGGGAACGAAGCCGGCCTTCTCCTGCACCTCGAGGATGCGCGCGCGGATGTCCTCCGGCAGGCCTTCGAGCGCAGGCACCGGGAAGCGGCTGATCGGCCGCGCGGGCGCGGCGTTGCCAGTCGAGGAGGGGTCGGCCATGTCAGCTCCTGAATTGCAGCGCGTGCAGGCGTGCGTACAGGCCGCCTACGGCGAGCAGCTCGGCGTGCGTTCCCGATTCGACCACGCGTCCGGCGTCGATGACGACGATGCGGTCGGCGCGCTCGATCGTCGAGAGGCGATGCGCGATGACCAGGCTGGTGCGGCCCTTCATCAGGCGGCCGAGTGCCTGCTGGACGAGCCGCTCGGATTCGGAGTCGAGCGCGGACGTCGCCTCGTCGAGGATCAGGATCGGCGCGTCCTTGTAGATCGCGCGTGCGATCGCCAGGCGCTGGCGCTGGCCGCCCGAGAACTCGCTCGCGTTGTGGCCGACGACGGCGTCGAGCCCGTTCGGCAGCGATTCGGCGAACTCGAGCAGGTTCGCGCTCGCGAGCGCGGCGCGGATGCGCTCGCGATCGTCGGCGCCGGCGCCGCTCGCGCCGAGCGAAACGTTTGCAGCGACGGTGTCGTTGAAGAGGACGACGTCCTGGCTGACCATCGCGAACTGGCGCCTGAGCGCGAGGACATTCCATTCGGCGAGCGGGTGGCCGTCGAGCAATACGGTTCCCACGCTCGGCTCGATGAAGCGCGGCAGCAGGTTGACGAGCGTCGTCTTGCCCGC